>JBMOLJ010000127.1:0-3114 GCA_049324235.1 Bacillota bacterium | reverse complement strand
GGAAACATATGCGACATTGCGATATAAAGCACCGGCGCGGCGAAAATAATGGCCACAATGAGCCGGAGCCGCATGATCCTGAGCACACGGTTGCGCTGCTCGCTTTCTACATCCCGGATGTTTTCCCCTTCGATATCCCGGGAGGTATACCCTGCTTTGTCAATCGCCGACTTGATCTCCGACAGCTTGACCTCGGATGGGTCATACTCCACGGAAGCGCGGTTCGTGGCCAGGTTTACGGAGGCCGACCTCACGCCCGGCAGCTTTTTCACGGCACGTTCCACCGCGGCGGAGCAGGCCGCGCAGGTCATGCCCTCGACAATGAGTTCCAGCTTTTTCAGCGGCTGTGCGTCGACAAGCCCGTATCCCGCGTCCTCGACGGCTTTTTTAAGCTGTTCAAACCCGAGCTGGCTTTGGTCAAAACGCACGTTCAGTTTTTCCGTGGCGATGTTCACTTCACTATGCTCTACACCGGGCAGCTTTGCAACGGCCTTTTGCACATGCGCCGCGCACGCCGCGCAGGTCATGCCCGTTATCCGGTAGGTTTTTTCTGTCATATTTTTACCCCCCAAACCCACATTTCAACTCTTTCGCTTGTCTTGCCGCAAGCATGTCAGGGTTCTTTCAATTTCCGCAGCATATGCATCGGAGGACGCCGGAAAGCTTTTTCTATTCCTTTCAACGTTAAAGCGCGCCTTCAAACCTTAACCTTGAGCACAAAACTGCTGATGGTTTTCTTATCATATCACACCTCATCCCCCCTTATCCGAAACAACAGCCATAACTTCCGCACTTCTTTTTTAAAGCCTGCTGCAGCCGCTGCAGCAGGCTTTCTGAATTTTATTCTGCTTCGGAAATCCAATCAATAAGCTATCCCCTGAGCGTTGCGGTAATCCTTTGGGGATGGTTCAGCATATCCAGGGCGTCCACAATGCTTTTTACGGCTATATCCGCCACCATCAGCGCCTTTACCGAACATCCCTCGTCCCCGATAATCAATATGGAAAGCGCACAAATCTGAAACATGCCTATATCGTTGCTTCCATTCCCGATGCATACCGTTTTTTCAGCGCCATACCGGTAAACGAACTTCCTCTTTTCCGCGCTGACATTGTCGCCTTTCAACACCTTAACCTGCGCATAAGAGCCGTTGAATTCATCGGCCACGGTACCGTACGTGTCCGAGGTCAGAATGAATACATTTACCAATCCTTTCAGTTGGAGCAGCCTGTCTTTTACGGCCTCATCGAGTTTCGCATAGCGTGCATCCTTTGCGCAAACGTTCTTATATGCTCAAGCAGCGTCTCGTTCTCGAGATCCCGCATGACTTCATGGCGGTATAATATCGTATCGGTATCATGCAGGGGTGTATAAAAGAATGGTTTTAAATCATACTCCTCTTTTCCCGTTGTAATAGCGTCTATGATCTGAGCCAGGTTCAGGTCAATGAAATAATCCGGTGCGGCAAACGTTTCCTTACTCCCCTCAATATGCTCAGACAGTATGCTGTGAAAAGCCATAGAAAAACACCTCCAGCCATGGCATTTATCCACTGAAATAAAAAGCTGATGATCTCTGTAACAGTTACAGAAGTCATCAGCTTTAAAAGCATTTTTGATACAGGGAGAACTTCTTTCCCTTTCGGTCATTCTATATCAGCCGAAGAATATAGTCAACATTATGCCTTCGCATAATTGCCGTCTTTGCGCCATGCCAGATAGAAAAACGGTATGGCCATTACCTGCGTTGTAACCGAAAATACAACAAGGTAAACGGGTGCAACATCGTACATGGCGCCCATCAGCCAGCTTCCTGCAAACCAGAAAATCCCGAAGGCGGTTTCGAAAACCCCGAAAGCTATGGAGCGGTTTTCCTTTGAAACCATCTTGGCTACCGTAGACTTTAAAATGGATTCCTGCGCGCCCATCCCTATCCCCCACATAATAACACCGATGATTACCGCCGGTATCGTGTTAAAGCTGAAGATAAACATGGAAAAAAGCGCTGAGACCGCGCTGGACAGCATGAGAACGCGCAGACCTTTGCGGTCGAACAGCCAGCCGAAGAACAGCGCGGCTACAGCGTCGGCAAGCATTGCCGCCGCATACAGAAGGGGCAGGTATTCCGCAGGGAAAAGCGATATCCTTGCCATGTGCATCGTTATCAGGGGAAAGTCCGCAAAGCCCAGGGCCAGAAAGCTTATGGCGACCATGTAAAATATAAAAGCAGGCTGCACGCGCAGCTTTTGGCTATCATGTTCAGAAATATCGAAATTTTCGGGGTTCGGAAACCTGCTTTTTGCGAAAAGCAGCAGGATGACCGTTATGAGCGCCGGTACCCCCAGCACCGCGAAGCATATCGTATAGGCGTTGAATTCACCGGCCCCGGACTTTATCCCAAATACGATAAAGAGCAATGCCGGGCCTAAGAAAGCGCCCAGCTGATCAAGGAATTCCTGGATTGCAAAGGCTTTTCCCTCTCCCACCTGTGTCGACGCAAAGGAAAGCAGCGTATTCTTGGCAGGCTGCCTTATAGCCTTACCTACCCGTTCAAATATGATAAGGCCACAGGCAAAAATCCATCCGTTCTGCGGGATCAAGGCAAGCGCCGGTACGGCGGTCATATTGATGATATATCCCACCACAGCCATCGGCCAGTATTTCCTTGAACGGCTGGCAATAAACCCTGTCACAATTCTTAATGAATATCCGACCAGCTCCCCGAATCCGGTGACGAATCCGATCGTGGCCGCCGATACTCCCAGAAGGTTCAGATAAGAGCCGTATATACTCCTTGCGCCCTCATGCGTCATATCCGAAAACAGGCTTACAACGCCCATAAGGATCACAAAACTCATTGCGGGCACAATTCTTCGGTTTTTATTTGTCATCCATCGCATCGATATCACCTTCTTCCCGTATCATTTCCTTTTTATCGTTCGCAAGGGCGCCCGATTCATACAACCGTATCCGTTTATATATCGGTACCGGACAGCATTCTTGCCGCTTTTGCCAAAGCCCCCTGCTTCAAGACAGGGTTTGATAGTCTCTAAAGCAAATTCATATACTTCCGGGTAGTGATCCGGTACAGGATAGCGTCGTTTTCATAATACCG
>JBMOLJ010000126.1:0-26421 GCA_049324235.1 Bacillota bacterium | reverse complement strand
ACGAGAAATAACGCGTCGGTTACCATGCAAAAAAGACACAAAAAAACGACCGGTTTGAGAGCATGCATCAACCAGCGACATCTGCCAAGGCTCTCTTTCTCAGCCCATCGTTTCCTTCTATTATGCCAAAGCCGCGCATCACAGCGCGGCTTTGTAGATATTCAATACGTCCTGCGTATCCAGCGGAATCAATCCTCCTATGTTTTTTTTCAACGTCACGTTTTTTGCCATTTCCTTGAGATATTCTTCCCCGATACCAACTTCATGTAAAGTGGAGGGCATCTCTAATGATTTGAAAAACTCTTTTGTCTTTTCAATCGCGCCCCGGGCGATGGCATATGCATCCTGGCCGGAGTCCAGGCCCCAGACGTTGATACCGAATTCCACAAACTTATAGAGCGTATCATCGTTCAGCCCGTACTCCATCCAATACGGCGTCAGAATGGCAAGCCCGACTCCGTGCGTAATGTCGTAGTATGCGCTCAGCTCGTGCTCCATCGTATGCACGCTCCACACCGATTCCTTGCCGTAACCCAGCAGGCCGTTGATGGCAAGGCTGGACGTCCACATCAGGTTCGCCCTTGCCTCGTAGTTTTCCGGCTCGTCCATGGCCTTCCTGCCGTATTGGATGCAGGTTTTCATAAGCGCCTCGGCCATCCTGTCCTGCAGAAAGGCCTCCTTCGTACTGCTGAAATAGCTTTCAAAAATGTGGCTCATAATATCGGCCGTACCCGCGGCGGTCTGGTTCCTGGGCACGCTGAACGTATACGTCGGGTCCAGTATGGAAAACTTCGGGAACATACCCCCATGCGCCGTAGCGCATTTCTGTTTGGTTTCGAGATTTGAAATGACGGCGATTGCGTCCATTTCCGACCCTGTCGCGGCAATCGTGGGTATGCTCGCAATTGGGATGACGTTTTTTATTTTCTTGCGGTCGAGCACGATATCCCACGCGTCCCCGTCATAGGCGCAGCCCGCGCCTATGACCTTCGCCGTATCAATCGTGCTCCCGCCACCCACGGCAAGGACCAGTTCGATTCCATGCTCCCTGCAGATCGCGATTCCCTCATTCACTTTGGTTATCCGCGGGTTCGGTTGGACCCCTCCCAATTCCCAGAAGCTGATACCATTTTCTTTGAAAATACCCGTCACCTTGTCATACAGTCCGGTTCTTTTTATGCTGCCCCCTCCGTATACCAGCAGCACCCTGGAGCCGTAGCGCATGACCTGTTTGGCGAGTACGCTGAGTCTATCTCTCCCAAAAAATATTTTCGTAGGTATGGAATAATCAAAATTGAGCACTTCTTCGTATCTCCTTTTGTACTAAGAATACCGTTCACCGGTACTGCAACTTTTCAGCACAGGTAATAAAAAATCCTTCTTTTTGGTGTATGAATATACGTTCGTGACCAAAATAGGGTACCCCGCAGCTAGACGGTGCCCTTTAGTCGCAGTGCGCACGGTACGATTGCAGCATCCTGACGAGTTCTGCGAATGTTCCGTTCCGGTTTTCCATCGTAATTTCCACCGTCTTTACCTGGGGGTGCGCGAAGATTTTCTCCAAAAACGGGTTTGCGTCTGCGAAGGGCTTAATCACGCCCAGTACCGCGCATGGTCCGCCCAGTATCTCCAAAATCCTGTCCTGAAAGCGCGGCGAATCCTTTTCCATGAACCCTATCTCGTCCATAACCACAAGCTGCGGCTTTTGGGAAAAGGTCAGGAGCCGTACTCCTTCGGTATCAAAAACTTCGGGACAGGATACCCAGCTTCCGTCCGCCTGCACACAAGCCACCATGTTCTGGGGCGTAAAAGCGTATTCTTTGCAGGCGGCATCCTGCAGATGCAGGGTCCATCTCCCCTCACAGCCGTTTTCGCCGCAAACCGTTAAAAACCCCGACGGTACGATGCCGCAGCGTTTAACGGCTTTCCTGATAAACGTACTCTTCCCCACATTTTTCTTGCCGCAGAGAAATACCTTCATCCTCATCCCTCTTCCCGAACAGTACGAAAAAACAGCCTTTCGCCATCCATATCCAGAATTTCTTTATGCGTATATCCTTCAACCGGACGGAGCTTTGAGACCGTCGTCATCACCATGGAGTCCTTCATCCATTCGCATGCGCACAGTCCGTCGCTTTCAAAGCTGAACCGCGGGGGATTGGCCAGCCGCGCGTTGGTAATTCCCTGAATCACATCGGCAAAACAATTTGCGCCCCGGACACGGACGGACACGTTATCAAAGGAGTCGAGCACAATTACCTCGGAATTCGGGAAACGCTTGCGATTGGCAAACTGGCGCGGTCATCCAGTACGACCGTCGTGAACCCCACCCTGTCGGCGACGGCCGCAACCTCGCGCGCGACATGCCCTGCGCCGAAGATATAGAGCGTGCCGCCCGTGTGGACCGGCTCGATAAAGATGCGCATGCCGTCGAGTGCGTCGCCGTGGATGCTGATGAGCGGTACGGACCCTGCAGCTTTTCAAGCAGGACCGGTTCACCCTCGAGCGAACCGGCCAGCGTGCCGTCCGGCCTGACGAAGCACAGCTGCCGCGCTTTTTTTGCACCAGGGCGTTTGTCCACCACGCATACCAGGTACGACTTGCTGCGTGCTTCCATTTCTTCCACCAGCGCGGTAAAGACCGCAAGGTTGTCCGGCTCACCTGAGTCAATGTAATCGAGCAGTATCTCGCCCGCACCCCCGCAAATCATATCGGCTCCCGCCGCATCATTGGCAGAGAGGTTAAACGGGTAAATGACGGGCTGCCGGGTTTCAAAGACATCGCGCGCGCGTTCCATGGCTGCACCCTTCAGCTTCCCGCCGCCTATCGTGCCGCGTATGGAGCCATCGGGCAGTATAGCCATTTTCCCGCCCGCCGAACGCGGCGCAGACCCGTCCTCGCTGATGATGGTAGCCAGCACGAAGCTCTGGCCCTCTTTAAGCAGCGAAACGATGTCCCTGTACAAATGGATCATATGCGTCTCCTTTTTTATCTCATATTCGTAGCGGTTTTCCGACAGTACTTGAAATTCGCATGCTTACCCGAATATTGTTAGCTGACTTTTTACTTTTAAGTATCCCGTTATATCCGACACATTGTCCTTTGCGAGGTATTCTCACCAAAATATGTATGCCTTCCTTAATTTTCCATAGATTACCCGTCTCCTGAACTTTGGCGTGAATGCTATGTGATATTTACATTCCAAACTGTATTTCTTTTGACGGCCACCTTTGCTTGATGCGGTTGCCAAACCCGCATCATGTTAGCATTGGAGACTTGTAGCTAAAGTTCTTCCCTCCCCCGGGCACATCCGGGGGGTTATTTTTGCTGTATCCAAAAAACAGGAATGCCCTTTTCAGGGCATTCCTGTTTTTTGTGAATAGATTTATCCGAAAAGGGCATCTCCGCTTTGGTTGCCGATTCCGGGGTGTATGTCGAAACGGACGACGCCAACAGCCGCTTTATCTCCCACCGCACGCTTGATGCGTGCCGTTCCTTCAACGCCGAATCCGCCGCACAATTCGAGTGCTACCACGCCTTCATCCACCAGGGCCTTCGCCGCAGCCTCAGCCGAAGCATAGTCTGCCACGCCCACCGAAATCAATGTAACTTCTTGGGTTTCCACAATGGATCGATGCTTGTTCGCATCTGCCGCCGGCGCAACGAATATGAACGCTGCCTTCAATGCCATTTTTCCATACTTCCTTTCCAATATATTCGGTTAAAGGATTGCCTTTAGCGGGTTCTGAATCAACGCCATCAATGTGGCAGCGAACTTCGCCGCGGGAGTGCCGTTGAGTATACGGTGATCATATGTGAAGGAAAGTCCCATCATCGGGCGGATCACGATATTCCCATCCACCACTACCGGCATTTCCACCGTTCGCCCGATACCCAATATGGCAGCTTCGGGCTGGTTAATGATCGGTGTAAAGAAGTCAACCGAACCCTGTGCGCCCACATTGGTCAGGGTGAACGTACCGCCCGTGAAATCTTTTACACTCAGTTTGTTTTCCCTGGCCAGGCCTGCAAGACGTTTTGCCTCACGGCCAATCTGCAACACACTGAGTTTATTCGCGTTGCGGATGACAGGAACGATTAGTCCATTTTCCAGTGCTACCGCAAAGCCAAGGTGGATGTCTTTGTACCTGCGGATCTCGTTGCCCTGTAAAGAAACGTTGATTTCAGGATGCAACTCAAGCGCGCTGGCAGTAATCTTGAGCAGCATATCCGTAATAGAGACTTTATCGCTTTCGTCGATGCTCGAATTGATTTTCTTGCGGAGTGCAAGAAGCTCTGATACATCGACACGCACGCACTGCGTGACGCGCGGCGAAGTGGTCCAGCTTTTTAGCATGTTGTCACCCACAGCCTTGACCATGCCGGCATAGGGCACAACCTCGTAATCCGCTGCTGCCGCCGGTGCCGCTGCCGGTTCGGGAGCCGGCGCAGGCGGAGCTGCGAGTGCCGCTTCGATATCCTCTTTGGTAATGCGCCCGTTCGGACCGGTGCCCGTAATCAGAGACACGTCCAGTCCGTTCTCTTTGGCCATCTTGGCCGCAACCGGCGTGATCTTTACCTTTCCTGCCGGCGCTTTCGCCTCCACCTGGGCAGGCGCGGCGGCAGGAGCCTGAGCCTCAGCCTGAGCAGGCGCAGCCTGGGCCTCAGCCTGAGCGGGAACGCTCACGCTCCCCATTTCAGACGCATCGCCCACCAGGCCCATCAGGCCACCGATGGGAAGCTCATCGCCTTCCTGTGCGATGATCTTCAATAAAACGCCATCGATAGGGCATTCAACCGAGTTTACGATTTTTTCAGTAGTTACTTCAACAATGTTTTCGCCCTTAGCGACGGGTTCTCCTTCTTTTTTCATCCAGCCGCCGACTACGCCGGTTGTCATGGACAAACCCATCTTGGGCATCTTTATTTCAACTGCCATCCAATCACTTCCTATTTTCCAGTTTTCAGCGCGTTCCTTTGCTCTACGGCACCGGAAAGCGCTCCCTCGATGTCAACAACATGCGGGCCATGGGTTGAAAGCACGATTTCCACCCTGTCTCCGCGACGCACTTCCACTTCCCGCTCACCGTCAAGCGCAATGATGCAGTTCGCATCCGGCAAGAGTATGGGTTCATCAGGTCCGATATACCTGTACTCCTTGATACCCACGGGCAAAATCAGCCCGGGCGCAATAGGTGCGAGAATGTCTTCCCTGTCGGGGTCAAAAATTACCTGCATCCCGCGGGGTTCATACGTATCTACCGGCATAAGATTGCCCGCGATGGAAGCTATTCCGATATTGTTCGCTTTTGCCCTCGTAACTACCGCCTGCATAAGCGGCCTAATCTCCCACATTGCGCGGGATCCCACGAAGTTGCCGTCAACAACCACGGCATCGACGAGTCCTATGTCCACGTCCGCGCCGTTTTTACGGATGATTAGCTTCTTGGCCACCTTAACCGCGCCATTTGCGTAATGGCCACGGGCGACAACGCCCGCGGCCATACCCGCAATCGTGCCCTCGACCATTTCGGGGAACACGTTATTCGTACCGGTAGAAACTGAGAGCAGGGGAACATCGGCACAACCTTTTGCTACCATCCGGTTGGTGCCGTCTCCGCCCAGGACAACGATGCAACCTACGTTCAATTTCGCCATGGCTTCGGCGGCATGCATGGAATCGATCTGCGTGCCGGTAAGCTCGATATCAACGGGTTCTACGCACATTTTAAGCTGCTTGCGCAAACCATCCAATGCGCGTGGGAGAATCCCGTAATAATCGGGCATATATACTGTTTTTTCAATACCGACAGCTTCCAACCCCAGCAATATGCGCTTTACAATATTTACCTTCTCATTGTTATCAAATACCGTGCCATACGCGACCAGCCTGCGGATGTCCTTGCCTGATGCGGGATTTGCAACTATACCAGCCACTCTCATGATTTCTTTAAGTTCCTTTCGTTTGCCTCACTACAGCCTGGTATTAGAGTATCCCTTTCACGGCCGCAATAACCTTCGCCTCATTGGGAATCCATGCCTGCTCCAGCCCGGGCGCGAACGGAACGGGGCAATCGGGCGCCGTTACGCGCTTGATGGGCGCATTCAGATAATCGAAGCCCTCGTCGGCTATAACTGCCGCGATTTCTCCGCCAAAGCCGCCGGTAAGCGTTGCTTCATGCAGAATGACCGCACGGCCAGTCTTGGCAACGGACGTCAGGATGGCCTCTTTATCGAAAGGCAGGATGGAGCGCAGATCCAGTACTTCAGCGCTTATGCCTTCGCCAGCAAGTTGCTCAGCGGCCGCAAGCGCCTTGGGCACCATTCCCGACCATGTTACGATGGTGACATCCGATCCTTCGCGCAATACCGCAGCCTTGCCGATCGGCACGGTGTATTCGCCGTCGGGCACTTCGCCCGGTACGCCAAAGAGCAGTTTGTGCTCAATGTAGAGTACGGGGTTGTCATCCTCAACAGCAGCCATCATAAGGCCTTTCGCATCTGCCGGCGTGCCGGGCATAACGACCTTCATGCCGGGGATGTGCGCAAACCAGGCCTCAAGAGTTTGGGAGTGCTGGGCCGCCGCGGCAAAACCGGCGCCGGCTGGCGTGCGGATCACGATGGGTACCTTTGCCTTGCCGCCGAACATGTAGCGCATTTTGGCTGCCTGGTTGAGAATTTCATCCATACAAACGCCCATGAAGTCAACGAACATGATCTCCACAATGGGCCTGAGTCCTGCGGATGCGGCGCCAACCGCGGTGCCGATAATCGCCGTTTCGGAAATAGGCGTATCTATAACCCTTTTCGGTCCGAATTCGTTAAACAGACCGGCTACCTGTCCAAAGCAGCCTCCGAATGCTCCCACGTCCTCACCCGCGAGATATACGTTCGGATCCTTGAGCATTGCCTGACGTATGCCGTCTCTCATCGCTTCAACGTATGTCATTTGCGTCATAATACTTTCATCCTTTCACCACATAATGGATTGAGTTGTACCTGGAGTTTTCCGTGATTTATGCATACACGTCGGTGAGCAGATCGCTCACATCGGGCACCGGGCTGCTCTCGGCAAACTCCACTGCCTTCGCAATTTCCGCTGCAACGCTCGCATCAATCGCATCCAGATCAGCCTGTGTGGCCGCTCCCGTTTCGATGAGCTTCTTCGCCAGGCGGGGAATGGGATCCTTGGCCAGCCAGTCAGCCTGCTCCTTGGGATCCTTGTACGTGGCGGGATCGCCCTCGAAGTGGCCGCGGTGACGCCACGTCTTGCACTCCACCAGGCTCGGGCCGCCGCCCTTGCGCGCGTTCTCGACTGCGGCGTTAACCGCCTCGTATACGGCGACAACATCATTGCCGTCTACTGCGGCGCCGGGGATTCCGTATGCGGCGGCTCTGTCCGCGATGTCGGTGACCGTCTGGTGGTTCTTCTGATAGTTGGAGATGCCGTACATGTTGTTTTCGCAAACGAACACGACCGGGCTCTTGTACACAGCAGCATAGTTCAGGGCTTCATGGAAGGTGCCCCTGTTGGACGCGCCGTCGCCGTGGAAGCAGACAGCAACGTTATCTGTCCCCCTGTATTTGCACGCAAAAGCTGCGCCCACGGAGATGGGCTGCCCTGCGCCCACGATGCCGTTCGCGCCGAGGATGCCGAGGCCCACGTCGGCAATGTGCATGGATCCGCCCTTGCCCTTGCAATAGCCGGTCGCCTTACCGAAAAGCTCGGCCATCATCAGGTCCAGCTTGCCGCCCTTGGCGATAAGGTGCCCGTGTCCGCGGTGCGTGCTGGTGATAAAGTCTTTGTCGTTAAGGTTGGCGCATGCGCCGGTCGCCACCGCTTCTTCACCAATATACAGGTGAACGAACCCGGGGAGCTTGCCCTCTCCGAACAGCTCCGCTGCCTTCGACTCAAACTGACGGATTTTCACCATCGTTGTGTAGAATTCGATGAGTTGCTTGGATGTGATTTCCATTTTTCTTCCTCCTTTACCCTTTCAATCCTAGGTCTTTTTCGTCCAACGAGACTGTTAAGGCCACGTTAGATACCACGATTTTGTCGCCCTCCCCCAAAACAGCCAGGTGAAGGCCATCTGCTTCCAATCCTCCTGAAACCACTTCAATATCTACGGTTCCAAACGGAATCTGCGCTGCAACCTGCGCCTTGTCCACCTGATCGGGATACGGACAGCCAATTCGCACTTTGATAATCATTATGTTCGGATCTTTAACACCGAACATCTCAATGATTCCGGCCAAACAGCTTCGTGAAATAGCGTCTTTCACCGCGCGGCAGGATGCTTTTGTCACATCTCCGCCATGCAGGTCGGCGCCGTACCCAAGTTCGACAATGTACCGCTTGATTGCCATGCTCCTGTAACCACCTCCACATATATTTATCCCAGTTGCCGCACACCGTAAAATGCATTCGGTATTCGGCTTCTTTTGGCTAACCCCAGGCATCACACCCGGGATATTATGTACGTACACAAAGACATGCATCGCTTCATATATCCGTTCAAAAACGATGCAGGCTTTACGTGCCGCGAACGCTCCTTTATTCCGTTTCCGGTTTACAATTTCCATGCATACACAATAAGCCCAAAGCTGTCATGCAATTTGGGGTTTCAGTTCAAGCCAGCGCAAAGATGTTAAAAAATACGGAAAAATAAACCAGTACATAAGGATTGATCACCGCAGGCAATTCAAACTTATTCGCCGGTTACAAGGAACCTGATGCAAAAACTTCGGTTGTAGAGAGGTAAACTATTATAAATTATGTATTAACTCATTTGACAATGAGCAACTATCCAAACAATGTGTAAATTATAGCATTAACACTTCGAATATGCAATATCATATTCGTTGAATCTTCAACAGGCAAAAGGATTTCTACCTAAATATAGTACATTGTGTTATAGTTAAGTGCAAGTACAAAACAAATACTTTTAAAGGAGAGCATAATGAAAGATTTCCCATGGTTCATGAAGAATCCCCTGAACAGAATCACCCAGGACAGCCAGTATAGCCAAATATCATTACCACACTGTTCGTACCATAACGGAACATATCCCGTATAAGCGGACTCCTATACCTATTAACAAAAAACCTCCGAACAGGCGTTTCCGTCGGTTCGGAGGAGCATATTTACATCTTTTTTTCTTTTTCTACCTCAACAGGGAAAATACCGCGTTCGGGATGGATTCCAAGCTCACCTGCTTTTCGACCGCGCCGATGTTGTAGGCCGTCTTGGGCATTCCGTATACGATCGATGTTTTCTCATCCTGCCCGATTGTCCGCGCACCCGCCCTGCGCATGGCAAGAAGCCCCTTTGCGCCGTCATTCCCCATGCCCGTGAGGATAACGCCAACCGCCTGCCTGCCCGCTTCTTTTGCAACCGAGTTGAACAAAACGTCGACGGACGGGCAATGCCCGTTCACCTTCTCCGCTTCGAAGCATTCCACCTTGTATTTGCTGCCCAGCTTTTTGATGCGCATATGCCTGTCGCCGGGCGCAAGCAGGACCTTCCCGTTTTCAATGAAATCGCCGGTCCGTGCTTCCTTTACGTGGAGATTCGTCTGCCGGTCCAGCCTTTCCGAAAACATTTTCGAAAACATGGGCGGTATATGCTGCACGATTACAACCCCGGGCGAATTGCCCGGAAACGAACTCAGTATGCTGAATATCGCTTCCGTACCGCCAGTCGATGCGCCTATTGCGATGATTTTATCCGTGCCTACCGCCTGGTTTTCGGATATTTCTCTGGCGGGAGCACGCCGGTTCACTTTCAGATTCGCTTTTGCCGCAACCTTGATCTTGAAGATCAGGTCGCTTATGAATCGCTCCGCGTCGTGCGGGGAATGGAAATCTGGTTTGGTGACGAATTCAACGGCCCCCGCGTCCAGCGCGTCCAGTACCGCCTCACTCGCGCTGCTGACTACAATAACCGGCAGATGGTACTGCGGAAGCAGCCTGCGGATAAACTCCACGCCGTCCATTTTCGGCATTCGGACGTCGCATGTCATCACATCCGGTTTATGCCGGATAATCATATCGCGGGCTTCATAAGGATCCATTGCTTTTGCAACAACCTCTATTCTCGGATCCCCCGAAATCCCCTTTGCCAGAAGTTCTCTGAAAACAAGGCTGTCATCCACAATCAGGACCTTGATCTTGTTATCGTTCATAAACATTAGCCCCTTGTCAAAATTATGCAGTATTCAAAATGATGTAAAGCCGAGCGCATCAAACTTTTCTGTAAATGGCAGGCGCCACATACTTGTATTTTGATGCCTCCCTGTCCAGAGATTCCGTATGCCCAATAAATAAATATCCTCCGGTTTCGGTCATATCGTAGAAATTGTTCACCAGTGCGTCCCTTGTCTTTTTATCAAAATAAATCATGACATTTCTACAGAAGATGATATGAAACTTTTTCCTGAATTGGAAACTGAAGTTTTTTACCAGATTCAGCCTGCGGAAAATAACTTCCCTTTTAATGCTGTCATTGACGGCAAACACGTCGTTGCTCAGCTTATTGAAATAGTTCAGTTTCCAAATCGGAGGAATCAGTTCAATTTGTTTGACATCGTAGTAACCCTTTTTTGCTACTTCAAGCACCTGCGTTGAGATATCGGTCGCGAGAATTTTTTTATCCCATTCCTTCTTACCTTTAAAATATTCCTCCAGCACGATAGCGATCGTGTACGGTTCCTCTCCTGTTGAACACCCGGCGCTCCAGACTCTCAGGTCGTAGTCCGTAATCTTACGTTCAAAGTAGGGCAGGGCGACCCCTTCCATATATTTGAAATGATCGGGTTCGCGCATAAAATACGTATAATTGGTTGTGACCTTGTCTATAAGGATAGAAGTCGCAAGCCCGGAGGCGTCCGATACAACATAGTTATAGTATTCAGAGAAGCTTTTAAAATTGTGCTGTTCCACAACTTTTGCAAGCCTGGCGTTCAGGAGGGACTGTTTCTCGTCTTTCAGGAAAATTCCATAATTCAACTGTATGTAATCAGCGAGTTTTTTGAATTCCTTTTCAGTAATTTCAACCATGCCAACCATTCCTTCTGCTCTTTAGATAAAGTGTAACCGCTTATCAGTATTTGCCCATTTCAATGGCTTCGCCCGCCCATTCCTGAGGCTTCGGGGGCGATTCGGGAAGCACATGGTTTTTCTCGAACATCTTTTCGAACCTGCTGATCATATCAGGATTCAGATCCTTGTATCCGAAACTGTCCGTCCCATTCTCCCTTAATCTGAATTTGGCGATCTGTTCTTTGAGCACCTCGGCCTGGCTGGCCAGCTCTTCGCTCGCTGCAGCACTTTCTTCGGAGGTTGCCGAATTGGACTTAACCACCTGTGATACCTGCGCAATCCCCTGGTTCACCTGGGCTATCGCCGCCAACTGCTCATTGGATGCGATTGCAATATTGTGCACAAGATGTGCGGCCTCCACCACGCCCGCTACAATCTCGTTAAGCGCATCCGCGGTCTCGTTGGCGATTTCCGTCCCTTCCTTTACCTTTTCGATGGAGCTTTTAATCAGCTCCGTCGTCTCGTTCGCCGCGTTCGCCGAACGCGCGGCGAGATTCCGCACTTCCTCTGCCACCACCGTAAAGCCCTTGCCGTGCTGCCCCGCCCGTGCGGCTTCCACGGCGGCGTTGAGCGCAAGGATGTTGGTCTGGAACGCTATGTCGTCGATGACCTTGATGATCTTGGAGATATTGCCCGACGATACGTTGATCTCCTCCATCGCCCCTAGCATTTCTTTCATTTTGCTGTTGCCTTTTTCTGCGTTTTCCTTAGCGGATTCGGCAAGCTTGTTGGCCTGGTCCGCATCCTTGGTATTATGGTCTGTCTGCAGGGCGATCTGCTCAATGGAAGCCGTGAGCTGTTCGACTGAGCTCGCCTGCTCCGTCGCGCCCTGCGAGAGCGCCACGCTGGACTCCGATACCTGCCTGGCGCCAATCGTGACCTGAGACGACGCGGTGTTGATATCGTTTAATATGCTGTTGAAAGAATGGACGGTGTGGTTGATGGATTCCTTGATCTTATTGTACTCGCCCTTGTAATTCCCCGTCATTTGCACCGTCAGATTCCCAGCCGCCACCTCCTTGAGTACCTCGCCGGATTCGACGATGGGCTGTATAATAGCTTCCATCGTTTTGTTCATGCCGTTAATGATGTCCTTGTATGCTCCTTCAAACTTGTCCACATCGCCCCGCACACTCAGATCGCCATTGATCGCCGCTTCTGCAAGCCTTTTTGTTTCGTTTATCAGGTTGCGGATGGTCTGCAGTGTTTTCGTTATCGCGGGCAAAAGCCGATCGTTCTCGCATTTCTGTTTCATTTCGATGAATTCCTCGAGCCTGCCCGTATCTCCCACGGTAAGCTTGAAGAAGTTCTCCTGGATGTTCACGAACCGGTAGTGGATCTTGTTCAGAGCCTCCGCATACTCTTTCATATAACCCTGATAGTGTTCCGACATTTTCTGCGTGTAGTCATTCAGGAACAGCCTGCCGAAGATTTCCCTGGATTCGTTCAGCGGAAGCATGACCGCATCCAGCATGCCGTTTACGTTCTGCAATATGCCTGCATAGCCGCCGGCCAATTCCGCTGTGTCCGCCCGGCATTCCAAACGCCCCTCCCCGGCGGCTTCGCAGAGCCTCGCTGTCTCTTCGCGGATCGCATGCACATTGCTCCCGATTGTGTTGATATGCTCGACAAACTCAAAGAATGCGCCCTGGTATGTGTTTTCGACGCGGCTTGCAACTTCGCCTTCGCTCAGTTTCTTCAGGGAGGACATTCCTGCCGTCAACGGTCCGGTTACGGCATCGAGCGCGCCGTTAATGCTTTGGGCAGCTTCCCCGTATGCGCCCGGATATCCTTCCGTATTAAGTCTTGCTTCGAGTTTTCCTGCGGCTATCGCGGCGGAAACGCTGTTTATACCGTCTACCAGCGCCCGGATATTGTTCACGGCGGAATCCAGGTCCGGGCTGTTGCCCGAACCGGTTCCCTCCATATCCAATTCGCCTGCTGCGATTCTTTGTATTGCCAGGTTTTGCCGCCTGTTATCCTCCCAAAGAGCTGCAAACGCTTTGGACAAAACGCCTATCTCATCATTGGTATCGTATTCCTGCGGCGTTTGCCCGGTTTCTTCCATAGCGCACAGGTTTGCGGCATGGCTTAACGTACTCAGCGGCATTATGACGTTTTTCTTGATGCTGCGCAGAGTGTTGAGCGTATATGCCGCCAACACAGCAACCAGAACCAGCCCTCCTATCGAAGCGGGGAGTATTACGCCGGCGCCGGCAAACAGAATGCACAGGACCTCGGCGGCTCCGATCAACAGGAGTAGAGTCAGACTTACAACGATTTCTTTTCCAAGACGGGTTTGTTTATTTTGTCCCATTGAAACACCTCCGTATAAAGGAGTTTTAATTGAATCAGTATTTGCTCAGTTCAATGATCTCTCCCGCTCCCAGCTGGGGTTTAGGCGGGGAATCGGCCATAACGGCGCCTCTCTCAAACATTTTTTCAAGCCGCTTGATTGCGTCGGGGCTGAAATCATTATAATTCATGTCAGCCCTTTCCTCTTTCAATTTGAACTTGGCTATCTGCTCTTTGAGCACCTCTGCCTGGCTGGCAAGCTCTTCGCTCGCCGCCGCGCTTTCTTCGGACGTAGCTGAGTTGTTTTGCACGACCTGCGACACCTGCATGATTCCCTGGTTGATCTGGGATATCGCCGCAGACTGTTCATTGGATGCCTTTGCAATGTTATTCACCAGCTGCGCTGCCTCGGTTACGCCTGATACGATTTCGCCCAGCGCGCCTGCGGTTGCGTTGGCAATTTCCGTTCCTTCTTTGACTATTTTTATGGAGTTCTTGATCAGGTCTGTCGTCTCGTTTGCCGCATTCGCCGACCTTGCGGCCAGGTTGCGGACTTCTTCGGCCACAACCGTGAAGCCTTTGCCGTGCTGTCCCGCTCTTGCGGCCTCAACCGCTGCATTGAGCGCAAGGATGTTGGTCTGGAACGCTATGTCGTCGATGACCTTGATGATCTTGGAGATATTGTTTGACGAAATATTGATCTCCTCCATCGACCTGAGCATGCCGTCCATATGGCTGTTTCCCTTTATGGCATATTCTTTTGCGGACTCCGCGAGCTTGTTGGCCTGCGACGCATCCTCCGCATTCTGCTTTGTCTGTACGGCGATTTCCTCAATGGAAGCCGTGAGCTGCTCGACCGAGCTGGCCTGTTCGGTTGCGCCCTGCGAAAGCGCCATGCTGGATTCTGAAACCTGTTTTGCGCCGACCGAAACCTGGTAGGATGCAGTATTAATGTCGTTCAAAATGCTGTTGAACGACCGGATCGTATGGTTGATGGATTCCTTGATCTTGACGTATTCGCCCCTGTAATCCCCTGTCATTTCAACTGTCAGGTCGCCTGCTGCAACAGACTGTAATACCTTGCCGGATTCTACTATAGGCTTTGCAACCGCTTCGAGCGTCTTATTCAGGCCGCTGATGATTTCATTGTAAGCCCCTTCAAATTTGTCCGCGTTGCCGCGCACGCTCAAATCGCCGTTATATGCGGCATCCGCAAGCGTCCTTGTTTCATCAATCAGGTTCCGGATCGTTTCCATGGTAGATACGATGGCGGGAAGAAGTTTATCGGCATCGGATCTCTTCCCAACCGCTTTGAACTCTTCCAGTCTGGACGTATCGCCCCTGGAAAGCTTTTCCATCACGTCCAGTATGCTTAACAGGCGTACATGGACATCGTTGATGCAGGTTGCCATATCCTTCATCGAGCCTTTATACTCCCCGGACATCTTCTTGGAGTAATCGTTTAAGGACATCCTGTGCAGAACATCATCCGCTTCCGTCAGCGGCACAATAATTGCGTTGAGCGTGTCGTTCATCCCCTGCACGATATTCCGGTAACCGCCTTTGAGCGCCGAAACGTCCGCTCTGTGGTTCAGGTTCCCCTCTTTCGCCGCAGAGGTCAGTTTGTTGGTTTCTTCAAGCATTGCGTACAGGTTGTCCCGGACCTTGTTGATATTGTCTACGATCACGAAGAATGCGCCCTTGAAATCGTTTTTTATCCTGTCGAGATCTTCGCCTTCGCTCAGTTTCTTCAATGCGGACATCCCTGCGTTAATGGGTTCAATAATGGCATCAAGCGTTTCATTGAAGTCTTTGGCTATGGTTGCGTATTCTCCTGCATGCCTGGTTACATCCAGTCTTGTTTTCAGCTTCCCTTCCACGGCCGCAGCGGAAACTCCGTTTACGTCATCGACCAGCGTGCGGATGCTGTTCACAACGGCTCTGAGGTTTTTCGACAATGCATCGTTTTCGGATTTTTCCGTGATTTCAACATCCAGTTCACCCGCCGCAATTTTCTCCACAATCCGGTTCTGGCGCCTGGAATTTTCCAGCATGGCCGATACGGCCGTGGCAAGGCTGCCGATTTCATCATTCGCATGGTATTCCGGCAGCGTTTGCTCAACATCCCCTATGGAGCAAAGGTGAACGGCGTTGCTCAGCCCTTGTAGCGGCATAACAACCTTTTTTCTGATGCTGCCCAATACATATACCGAAAGTCCTGCGATGAGCAGCAGCCCGGCAATGGATACCGGCAGCGCGATGCCCGCCGGTAACAAAAGTACGGACAGCACCTCTGCGAGCGCGACGACCGAAAACAAAGCAAAAGGTAAGACAAGGTTTTTTCCTATTCCTGTTTTAATGGTTTGTTGCATCTGAAAATCCCTCCCGAGTATTCTGGCTGAAGTTATCATTACATCCTGCGGAGAGCGTGCCTCTCCGGCTTAATATTTGTTTACAGTAAAAGCTTCCTTGTGCGGATGAGGCTTTGGAGGCGCATCCGGCATCACAGGTTTTTTATCGAAGATTTTTTCCAGTCTCTTTATAGCATCCGGGCTGAGCTGTTCATGAGGCATATCACCTGATCCGTCCCCTTTGAGTATAAACTTGGCGATCTGTTCCTTAAGCAGTTCTGCCTGGCTGGCCAGCTGTTCGCTTGCCGACGCGCTTTCTTCGGAAGTGGCAGAAGTTGTCTGCACGACCTGTGATACCTGCGTGATACCCTGGTTTACCTGGGCTATCGCCGCCGACTGCTCATTGGAAGCCGTTGCAATGTTATGCACCAGATGCGCGGCCTCTGTAACGCCCGCAACAATTTCGCCCAGCGCGTCTGCCGTCTCGTTCGCTATCGCGGTCCCCTCCTCTACTATTTTGATCGAGTTCTTTATAAGCTCCGTCGTCTCGTTCGCCGCATTTGCCGACCGCGCGGCAAGGTTCCGCACTTCCTCGGCAACCACCGTAAAGCCCTTGCCGTGCTGTCCCGCCCGTGCGGCTTCCACGGCGGCGTTGAGCGCAAGAATATTGGTCTGGAACGCTATGTCGTCGATGACCTTTATGATTTTGGAGATGTTGTTGGAAGAAGCATTGATCTCCTCCATCGACCTGAGCATTTCTTTCATCTTGCTGTTGCCTTTTTCGGCATGGTCTTTGGCGGACTCAGCCAGCTTATTTGCCTGGTCCGCGTCTTCCGCGTTGCGGTTGGTCTGAACGGAAATCTGCTCGATAGATGCCGTGAGCTGTTCGACCGAGCTCGCCTGCTCCGTCGCGCCCTGCGAGAGCATCATGCTGGATTCGGATACCTGCCTGGCGCCGGCCGACACCTGCGACGACGCCGTGTTGATGTCGTTCAATATTCTGTTGAAGGAGTGGATTGTATGGTTGATGGATTCCTTGATCTTGTTGTATTCGCCCTTGTATTCACCCGTCATTTCCACCGTCAGATTGCCCGCAGCCACCTCCTGCAGCACATCGCTCGATTCGACGATGGGCTGTATAATAGCTTCCATCGTTTTGTTCATGCCGTTAATGATGTCCTTGTATGCTCCTTCAAACTTGTCCACATCGCCCCGCACGCTCAGATCGCCGTTGACCGCCGCTTCGGCGAGCCTTGTTGTTTCGTTTATCAGGTTGCGGATGGTCTGCAGGGTCTTCGTTATCGCGGGCAAAAGCCGATCGTTCTCGCATTTCTGTTTCATTTCGATGAATTCCTCGAGCCTGCCCGTATCTCCCACGGTAAGCTTGAAGAAGTTCTCCTGGATGTTCACGAACCGGTAGTGGATCTTGTTCAGAGCCTCCGCATACTCTTTCATATAACCCTGATAGTGTTCCGACATTTTCTGCGTGTAGTCATTCAGGAACAGCCTGCCGAAGATTTCCCTGGATTCGTTCAGCGGGACCATGACCGCATCCAGCATGCCGTTTACGTTCTGCAATATGCCTGCATAGCCGCCGGCCAATTCCGCTGTGTCCGCCCTGTATTCCAAACGCCCCTCCCCGGCGGCTTCGCAGAGCCTCGCTGTCTCTTCATGCACCGTGTTTACGCTGTTTATCATTTCTGATGCAGCCTGTGCGATTGCGCCTATTTCATCGTTGCCTTCATACTGCGCCAGCGTCAGGCCTGTTTCTCCCATTGCAACCCTGCTCATGATACCGCCCAAATCACGTACGGGCTTTATCACCCTTCTGTCGGTCTGGTTGTATATATAGGCCGACGCTGCAACATACAACAGGATTCCTGCTAATAAAACCGGCAACGCAATGCCCTGACCGGCAAAAAGTATGCAGAGAGCCTGGATGATTCCAACAATCGGGAACACAGCTAAAGAAAAAATGAGTTTTTTTGAAAATTTGCTTTGTCGCATTGGGGTTACTCCTTTTTATAGCCTGACTTTGCTGAGTTTGTCGGTCTCTTCGTCGTTTAGCAGCTCTTCGCAGTTTATGAGCAGTTTAACTTCGTCGCCAACCTTGCCGACCCCCTTGATGAACTTGTTGTTTTCGTTTTCGATGCCGGGGGTCTCCACGATTTCACTGTCCTCAAAGGAAAGCACGTCGGCTACACCGTCCACAATAAGGCCAACGGACATGTTTCCAAGGTCGACGATGATAATGCATGTCCTGTCGTTGTACTCGATAGACTCCATTTTAAACCGCATCCTGACATCGATCACGGGTATGATCTTGCCCCTTAGGCTGATGATGCCCTGCACGTATTCCGGAAGCTCGGGAACCCGCGTGATCTTTTGGATCCCTATGATCTCGGTCACGTTTTTTATATCGATGCCGTAATAATTGGAACCCAGCGTAAAAATAAGATACTGGTTTTTTTGCGCGTCGTTTTCCAGACTTTCAAGTTCCTGTGTTGCGAAATCCAACATGCTAACATTCCTCCTCCGTTAATCTTCAAGGCTCTGTACATACTCTGATAGCATTTATGCCGCCAATCCGGCCACATCAAGTATCAGGCTGATACTGCCGTCTCCAAGGATCGTACATCCGGCAATGCCTGAAATGGAATTAATATATTTGGGGAGCGCCTTTACGACGACCTGGTTTTCGCCAATGAGTTCGTCAACAAAAACGCCCGCCATTTTCTCGCCGCTTTCCACCATGACAATAACGCCTTCGCTGATGGTTTCCGTGTCCGCCTCCACGCCGTAGAGCTTATGGAGCCGCACGATGGGACAGCATTCGCCGCGGAACAATATCATCTCATTATTCTGCGGGTCTCTTATGATGTCTTTTTCAACGGGCTTAATCGTCTCTTTTATCACAGTAATCGGAAGCGTATAGGTACAGTTTCCGACGCGTACGTTCATCCCGTCGATAATGGCCAGCGTCATCGGGAAATGGATAGTGAACTGCGTGCCTTTATGCTCGACGGAATCGACGGTAACGCGGCCGCCAAGCTCCTCGATATTGTTGAGTACAACGTCCATGCCGACCCCTCTGCCGGAATACTCGGTGACCGTATCGTTTGTTGAGAATCCCGGATGGAAAATAAGGTGGAAGATTTCTTTTTCGCTCATTTCGCTTTCCGGCTTGGTCAGCAGGCCGTTTTTTTTGGCGCGTTCCAGGAGCTTCTCTTTATTCAGTCCTTTTCCGTCGTCCCGTACAAAAATCTGGATTTCTCCGCCCTCGTTTCTGGCGCCCAGCATAACGGTTCCCTTTGCACTCTTGCCTTTTTCGAGCCGTTCCTCCTGGGATTCGATTCCATGGTCCAGCGCGTTGCGTACAAGATGCATGAGCGGATCGGAGATATGGTCTATGATGTTTTTGTCTACCTCCGTCTCCCCACCGTTTATTTCGAGTACGACATCCTTGCCGACCTTCTTGCTCATGTCCCTTACGATTCTGTTCATCTTATGGAACGTGTTGGTGAGCGGCACCATGCGCATGGACATCGCCAGGTCCTGAAGCTCGCTTGTGATCTTATGGAGCTGATGGGCGGACTTCTGGAAATTTTCGAGTCCAAGTCCGTTCAGATCGGGGTTATGCACAACCATGGATTCCGCAATCACCAGCTCTCCGATCATATCCATCAGTAAATCGAGCTTGGATACATTTACGCTGATGATACTCTGGTGAACGGTCCCCGTCTGTTCACGCTGCGTAGTGGCAGCGGTTTTCGTATCCTCGTTTGTCTTTTGCGCCTCTTCCTTCGGCGGTTTTTCGCCGGCGCCGGGGAGGCCGAATAATGACGCCATTTCCTTTTCAAAGTCGCCTTCGGTTTCGAACTGGGTGAGGACAAAATCCTTTACAAACACTTCCTGCGCAAAAAAACCGTTTACTTCGTCAACGCTTAAATCGGTCTTGAAGAAGATGATGAAGCCGTTTTCCCTGATGACGCCGCTGCTCGCTTCATTCTCTTCGATGTCTTCGGGAAAATGGCGTATGCCGGCTGCATGCTTTTTGAGCAGGAATACAAGATTGAACGCGCGTATATTCTCCATGTCGCAGCCGTCCTGGAAATAAAACACGACCTTGAACAGGTTTGCGGCGTCCGATATCACGGCCTCTTCCATTCCGCTCACGCCGGCATCGCCTGTGTCTTCCATATCGTCCGTCATGCCGGTCCCGCCCGATCTGACGGCTTCGAGCGCGCTGGCGATTTTATCAACAAGCAACGTGACGTCTGTTTCGTCATATGTGCCGTCCTTTATTTTCTCCAGTTCAGAGTTTATGAAATCAATACTTTCCAGGATCAGATCGGAGACCAGCGAGCAATCATATTCCGTATCTGGATTTTCCCTTATGTAAAAAAACAGATCCTCTATCTTATGCGACAAAGATGATATGCCGGCATAGGACATCATGGCGGATGATCCCTTAATCGTATGCATGATACGGAAAATCTCGTCGATTTCGTCTTTTGTAAAGCCGCTTGTTTTTTCCCCGCTCAGAATGATCTTCTCGAGCTGCTCGGTATTCTGGGATGTCTCAAATATGAACATCTCCAGCATCGGCTCGTTTGTGCTGTACCCTGACATGGAAAACCTCCTCTTTCGCCGCTTCTCAATTCCCCGCGATTTTCTTGAGCATCTGAACGATGTGATCTTCCTTAAACGGTTTGACAATAAACGATTTGGCACCGTTTAAAATAGCCTCTTTCACCATGGATTCCTGACCCATTGCGGAAACCATCACGACCTTGGCGTCGGGATCAATCTCGCGGATCTTTTTGAGCGCTTCTATGCCTGACATATCCGGCATCGTGATGTCCATGGTTACTATGTCCGGCTTGCATTCAACATATTTCCCGATGCTGACCTCGCCGTTCGGCGCTTCGCCCACCACTTCAAATTCATTTTTTTCAAGCACTCTCCTTATGGCTAACCGCATAAAAGCCGCATCATCCACAATCAAGACTTTTTTCAAAACTAACACGCTCCTTATAAAAACATTTCAAGCAACAAAACCAGGCAGTATTTTTGTTATAAGAACTTGAAGATTTCTTTTGTTGAGACAATCTCGGTAATGCGGACGCCAAAGTTATCGTCAATGACCACAACGTCACCCCGGGCCATCAGCCTGCCGTTCACGATGACGTCCACTGAGTCTCCCGCCTGCTTGTCCATCTCAACGACAGATCCCTGTTCGAGTTCAAGTATTTCCTTTATCAGCTTCTTCGCCCGGCCTATCTCTACGGTTATCTGAAGGGGAACATCCATGATAAGGCCTAAGTTCGACAGTTCCCTGTTGTTGTCAATGCTACCGTCGTTATTATCAAAGCTTAACAGCTTAAACGGCTGTACGTTCATCTTCTGAACGATCCTGTTATGATGTTCGCGGGCGGCCAGGTATTCCGGTTCTTCCTCATAGCCGTCTTCATATTCCTCGTATTCCTCTTCCGTGTCTTCCCCGTCCGCGTAATCTTCCTGCAGATTGCCGGGTTCCGTTTCCGGTTCCGGCATGGCTCCATCTTCGCTACCCATGTCCATCGCGCTTCTTACAAGTTCCTTTGTAAAACTGACCGGCAAAACGGTGCAGAATGCACTGTCAATCAAGCCCTCGACCTTGAAAATGAAGCTTACCCTGACGATGTACCCGCCATACCCGGGCAGCGTGATTTTCTCGCGCACCTTTTCGGCATCAAAGCGCCTTGGCGTGGAGATATTGATGCTTTTCCCGAAAAACTCGGCAAGCGCCGTACTCGAGGAACCCATCATCTGATTCATGATCTCGCTCAATGCGCTTACGTGCAGTTCATCGAGCTCCTCTTCACTCTCGGATAGGCCTTCCCCCATCAGTAATTCTACGATCGTCCGCACGTCTTTTCTTTTCATGATCAGGTAATTTGATCCGTGCAGGCCTTCAATATACTCGATTTCAACCCCGTCGGCAGGCTCCAGCTCCTGAAAATCAAAATCATCCGTTTTTATGCATTCCACCGTTGGCGTGGTAATGCTTACCTGCCTGTCAAGCATCGTTGAGATAGCCGTCGCGGCAGCGCCCATGCTGATATTTAATATTTCACCTATAGTATCGATTTCCAAACTATCTAAAAGCATTTCATCATTCTCCAGCACTTGCTTATCCTTATTCATATCACTAATCCTTCAGCCCCTTCCTCATGATGCATCGCTTTTCCCGCCCGGCATGAAAAAATCGTCTTTAGACCGCTGCATTCCCCCTTTTGCTCAGCATTAAGGCGGATTCCATTAGTTCATATGAATAGTCGACCGTTTTCCCTGATTCTTCTAAAATTTGTTTAAAAAGCGGGCAATTTAAATGCCCAAAAACTGAACCATGCTGCAAAAAGAAACTTCGGCGTCCTTATCCAACTTTTAAATGTTATGTATGTAAACAGATGCCTGTTGCCTCGGCGCACCTTTAGCAATCCTTAACCTTTTGCGCAGGCAGCTTGAACGTATAATCAACGCAAACCGGCACCACTAAACATTTTTCGCTTTGAATTTTTCTATTGTTCTAATAATGGAGCAATTTTTTCCAAATATTGTAATAAGAATTCGAAATACTTTGCGTCAGGTGCAAACGTGTTATATAATAGGATACCGAAACAATAGTAAAAAAGAAGGTGAAACGTATTCTTTCATTAGTTTGAGGGCCTACTCCAATACAGGATACTCTTTGATATATGAACGACTTTTTAGGCCGATGCATTCTGAAAGTTGTATTCTTTACATACTGATGTTCCAAAGTGTATTAAGATTCACATATTTCCCGCACCTTGGGTTTGATGGCGGTTTCAGGATTGCCTGGCGCACCATCGGGATTGGACAAGCCCATATTGCAGGTTCCAACGGGGGAACACACCGCACGCTGTGCTCAATGATAGCATCCGTCCGTCGTATCGTATAGTGTAAGCATGTATAGAAAGGAAGGAGGATCATTATGAATAGGCTTGACGGCAATGTAAAGACAATCAGGGAACTGTCCGAATATATTCCAATGGATCCTGATACGGTATGTAAATTGGAAGAATTGGCAAAAAGGTTTCCCATATCGATCCCCAGATATTATCTGTCGTTGATCGATCCGGCTGACAGCAATGACCCGATCAGGAGAATGTGCGTTCCATCCCTTGAAGAATATGAATCGGATGGCTTATGGGATACAAGCGGTGAAATAAGCAATACGGTTATGGAAGGGCTGCAGCATAAGTATCCCCAGACAGTGCTCATCCTCTCTACGAACCAATGCGCAATGTATTGCCGCCACTGTTTCAGAAAACGCATGGTGGGTCTTTCAGACGACGAGATCATCAAGAATTTTGAACCGATGCTCAACTATATAAAGGAACATAAGCAGATCAATAACGTATTGATCTCCGGCGGCGACGCCCTGCTCAACAGCAACAGGATAATACGCTTCTATATTGAGCAGCTATCACAGATTGGCCATCTTGATTTCATACGCATAGGAACACGCATCCCTGTAACATATCCCGCGCTTATCACGCAGGACGCCGAATTGCTGGATATCCTCAAATCCTATGCATCGAAGATCAAGATTTATATTTCCACACAGTTCAATCATCCCAAAGAGGTCACCCCCGAATCGCTTGCATCGATCCGCAGCCTGCTTGACTGCGGGATAATCATCAGCAACCAGGCGGTGCTCCTGAACCGGGTAAACGACGACCCGGATACGATTGCCGCCTTGATGAACAGCCTGACGAAGGTAGGCATCATCCCCTATTACATCTTTCAGTGCAGGCCGGTGAGCCATGTAAAGACCTCGTTTCAGGTACCGCTTTTAAGGGGCTACGAGATTATTGAAAAAGCAAAAACCCAGTGCAACGGCTACGGCAAAAGATTCAGGTATGCCATGTCCCATGAACGCGGGAAAATTGAGATTGTGGGAAAACTGAATGAAAAGGACACGATCTTTAAATTCCATCAGGCAAAATACGAGGCCGACAACGGCAAAATCTTTACCGCCCGGCTCAAAGAGGATCAGACCTGGCTTGACATGGATTTAACGTGAAAACGTCTATATTTATTAATGGAATATAACGGGAACGATACAACGTATATTAAATATAAAACCGGCAGGTCCGAAGGAGTGCAAATGGGCCTGCCGGTTTTGCGATGATACCCGCACGCGTTTTGCCGGTTTTCCAATAATACAATGGAGGAAATACCAAAATGGATAAACAAGGGCCGCGAGCGGGCATTGCGGGATTACGTTTTGCTTATTTTTCAATCTGCATCTTCTTCGGCTTGAACCTGAAGCTCAGCACGCCCGCGTCAGTATGGATCACGGTACCGTTTAGGGCGGGCGTTTTGCAGGTGACCAAAAAAGCGATGGTCTTTGCGATATCCTCGGGATACAGCATCCTGGTGTTGAGCTGCGCGTTGAGCTGTTTTTCCTTCCACCCCGGCTCATCCAGATGGCGTGCCACCAATGGCGTGAGCACATACGCAGGCGCAATGGCGGTGACCTGTATGTTGTCCTTCCAGAAATCGATGGCCAGCTCGCGGGTCATCGAATGCAGTGCCGCCTTGGCCGCCCCGTACAGGATATGCTTTCCGTCGCCGATCGTGCCCAGCATGGAAGAAAAATGGACGATGCGTCCGCCGCCCGCTTTGACCATATGCCCGGCACAGGCCTGCGAAACAAAAAACTGCGCCTTCAAATCGAGCGTCAGGTAGAGATCCCAGTTGGCTTCCGTTATGTCCATAACGCGGATATGCTTGGTGATGGCCGCCGCGCACAGGAGCGCGTCAATGCGCCCGAAATGCGCGGCAATCTTATCGACGGTTTCCTTGATCATGTCCATTTTGGACAGGTCGCACTGGAAAAAAGCCGCTTCGGTTATTTCATTGAGTTCGGCAACCGTCTGGTTTCCGGCTTCCACGTTTACATCTATGCAGGCAACACGGTAGCCGCGGTTTGCCAGCTCAAATCCGGTCGTACGGCCGATCCCGCTTGCACCGCCGGCAATGACGACAACTTTTTTATCGTTCTGCATGGATTAGTCCCTTCCCTTCTTTATAGAATCGGATTTAGTTGTAATAGTTCTTCCCTTTTTCGTCGAAGTACGAGAACTCCGGCCTGATCCTGAACGTGGTCATGCCTGCGTCAAGCGCCAAGTCGAAGCCGTTGATGCAGTAGGAATCCTGCGAAACCAGGAAGGAAACCACTTCGCTTACGTCCCCGGGTTTTATCAGGCGGTCCAGAAGCATGGTGTCAAGGACCTGCTGGCGCATTTCGGGATCGTCAAGCTCGGCCGCTTCAGGCGTGTCCACGGCCCAGATCGCCAGCGAGTTGCACTTGATGTTGTAGGGGGAAAGGTCTACGGCCAATTCGCGCGTCATTGCGATGACCGCGCCTTTGGACGCGCTGTAGAGTACATGCTCGCCGATTGCGATGCGTCCCTGTATGGATGAAATGTTGACGATACACCCGCCGTTTTCGTTCTTCTTCATGTAAGCAGCGGCAGCGATTGCCGCAAAAAGGGCGCCTTTTACATTCACGTTCATCACGTGGTCAAATGCCTCGGACGTGACTTCTTCAGCCGGGCACTTCCCTGGAACCTCCGCGGCGTTTACAAGCGCGTCTATGCGTCCGAAAGCTTTGTATGCCATCTCCATTGCCCCCGCTGCATCCTGGTGCCGGGCCGGGTCGTATTGCACAAAAACTCCCTTCGTGACTTCATCCACGGCTTTCACGGCGTCATTGCCCTTTTCAGCATCGCTGTCCAAAATACACACAGCGAAACCGTCGGCGGATAGCCGCAGCGCGATTTCCCTGCCCAGGGTGGTTGCGCCTCCGGTTACAACGGCGACTTTTCTTTCCTGATTCATTTTTTTACTCCTTTCAGCAACATATTATAATGAAACAAAAAATTGTATGGATTGCATATTTCAGGGAATACGGCCCCGTACCGGCCTGTTAAAAAGGAAGGGGCCGCATGCGACATGCGTTGCATGCGGCCATCTCACCTTCCTTTGCTAAAAGTTCCTGTTTCCCGCCAATACCGGTTTGCCAGCGGAAGTGTACGGCCCTGTGCTTAAAATTGTCCGTTATTTCTGCGCATATGCCGGCTTGTAATATGCGATGCCGGTTTTCCCGCCGTTTCCAAAAGCTGCCTGAGGGTTGCAGGAAATTTATTGAAATTAAAGCGCCTTCCTGGCGTCGGCCAGAAGATCCCATGTCTCAAACACGTCGTCTCTCAGCTTGCGGTATACCTTGAACAGTCCGTCGTACTTCTTCTTGTTGTCCATATTCGGGAAGAACTCGCGCTCGATCTTGACGCACTTCTTCACAGCGTCGCCGATGCTGGAGAACTCGCCCACGGCAACACCGGCAAAGAGCGCAACGCCCTTGGCGCCGAATTCGGTTCCGGCAGGAACGCGCATGATCTTGCCCGTTATGTCTGCAAGCATCTGGCACCACTCGTTGCTCTTGGCTCCGCCGCCGGATACCGAAACGTTCGTGGTTTCGCCGGGGATGGAATCGTAGCAGTCGCGCATCGCGAGGCCGACGCCTTCATAAACGGCCCTGAGCATATCGTCCCTGGTGCTCTCTTCTGTGATGCCGAAGAACTGCGCGCGGGCTTCG
>JBMOLJ010000125.1:0-26496 GCA_049324235.1 Bacillota bacterium | reverse complement strand
CACGCTGTTGTTGTACGAACCGCACATCCCCTTGTCTCCCGCAATAACGACATACGCTACACGGTCGCGGCCGGTATGCTGCAGAAAGGGGTGCTGGATGTCCGTTGAATGGATAAGGATATCCTTCAATATGGACCGGACCCGTTGCTCATACGCATGGTTCTTCTCATACAGTATCTGCGCCTTGCGCATCTTCGCAATCGAGATCAGGTTCATGGCGCGCGTAAGCTGTTCGGTTTCCCTGACCGTCCGTATATGATGCTTTATCTCGCTGATGCTTTGCATGCGCTACTCCTTTGGCGAATCGGCATGAAACGTCTGCTTGTAGGCAACGATTGCCTGCTCCAGCGTGGACTGCGTCGCTTCATCCAGATCGCCCGTATGCTCTATGACGCGCGTCACCTCGGGATAACGCGTCACAACAAAGTCAACAAAGCCTGCATTGAAAGCCCTTACCGCTGAAACCGGGATATCAAGCAGATGCCTTCTCGTCGCCATGTACAGTACAATGACCTGGTGCGATGTCGGCATCGTCCTGTACTGCTCCTGTTTCAGCGTTTGCGTGATGCGTTCGCCCTGTGCAAGCAATTCCTGCGTCGCAGCGTCCAAATCCGAGCCAAAGCGGGAAAATACCGCAAGCTCACGGTACTGCGCAAGGTCGAGGCGCAGCTTACCCGCAACTTTACGCATCGCCTTGCTCTGCGCGCTGCCGCCTACCCGGGACACCGAAAGCCCCACGTTGACCGCAGGCCTCACGCCCGCGTGGAACAGCTCGCTCTCCAAATATATCTGTCCGTCCGTTATCGAAATGACGTTGGTCGGGATATACGCCGAAATGTCGCCTTCCATCGTTTCAATGATGGGCAGCGCGGTCATGGAGCCTCCGCCGTATTCGTCGCTGAGCCTTGCGGCACGCTCCAGCAAACGGGAATGCAGATAAAACACATCGCCCGGATACGCCTCACGCCCCGGGGGACGCCTTAAGAGCAGCGACATCGCGCGGTAAGCGACCGCGTGCTTGGAAAGATCGTCGTAGACGATCAATACGTCTTTGCCGTTATGCATAAATTCCTCGGCGATCGCGCATCCGGCATAGGGCGCAATATACTGCATCGGCGCGGAGTCGCTCGCTGTCGAGCTGACCACAATAGAGTATTCCATCGCGCCTTTTTCCTGCAGCTTCGCTACGATCTGCGAAATGGTCGACGCCTTTTGCCCAATCGCAACATATATGCAGATGACGCCGTTGCCTCTCTGGTTGATGATCGTATCGATCGTTATCGCCGTTTTTCCGGTCTGCCTGTCGCCGATAATGAGTTCACGCTGGCCTCGCCCGATGGGCACCATGGAATCGATAGCCATCAGCCCCGTTTGCAACGGCTCTTTGACAGGCTGGCGCATCATAATCGTAGGCGCGGGCGACTCTATCGGCCTGGATTTGTCGCTGTGGATCCTGCCCTTGCCGTCCTGCGGCTGCCCGAGCGGGTTGATAACCCGGCCAAGCAATCCCTCGCCAACCGGAACGGTTACCACCTGTTCTGTGCTTCGCACCTTCATGCCCTGCGAAACGAGCTCCGCATCTCCCAGGACCACCGCGCCGACCGTATCGGACCCGACCAGATTGAGCGCAATGCCGTACGCGCCGCTCGCAAATTCAAGCAACTCGTCATATTTGCACCGTTTCAGCCCTTTAACTTCCACTATACCGTCCCCCGACTGCATGACCACCCCCTGCTGATAGATATCTGCAGAGGCTTCAAACTCGTTAATCCGGTTTTTCAGCGTGGAAAAGAACTGCGCAGGTTTTTCCCCGTGGATCACTTCATACTGTTCGTTGTCGTTCATTCCTGTCACCTTCCGCCCCTGAGGCGCTTCTTGAATTAAAAGTCAGTAATAAACTCCTTTAATGTCTTCATGCTCGCAAGGACGCTTCCGTCGTAAACCCGTCCGTTAATGACCGCGATGAATCCGCCCAAAATGGAGTCATCGATCCTTGTTTTAAAACGTACCGGCGCACCGAGCATCTTTTCAAACTCCCTGGCGATGTACTCTTTCGTATCATCGTCGAGCGGCATGGATGTTATCAGCTCGCCTTCGGTCATAGCCTATACCACCTTTTTGAAGAAATCCTCGATGATCGCCCTGTTGTCTTCCGCGCTGATCTCCCGCTTGACGATCTTCGATGCGATGTCTACGGCCATATCGGCAATCTCATTGCGCAGCACATCCTTTGCGTGCGCGCGGGTATACTGCGCCTCGCGTTCGGCGCGGGCAATAATCTCATCGGCTTCCGCTTTGGCGGAAGCCACGATTTCCTTGGCGTGTTCACGCGCCAGCTCATTGCTTTGCTGCACGATACGCGCAGACTCGTCGCGCGCACTCTCGATCAGTTGGTTGTAGTGCTGTATTTGACTGTTGACTTCATCCTGCCCGCGCCGGATCTCGTCGCGCGCGGCTTCGATGCGTTCGTCACGTTCACGCAGGAATTTCGTTACCGGTTTATACAGCAGCCAGCGCAGGAAGAAGAACAGTATGAGCACGTTCACTATATGAAGCAGCAAATCTAGCGGCTTTAAAAAAATATCCATACCGTCATCCCCTTTAATGGCGTATTTATATTCTCTTTCCACATCACTACAGTTATCACATCTTTGTAAAAATCATAATCAGCGAAATAACGAAGCCGTAAATCGCTGTTGATTCAATAATCGCCAGGGAAAGCAGCAGCATAGAGTTAATCTTTCCCGAGGCCTCCGGCTGTCTCCCGACAGCTTCCAGCGCTTTACCGGCCGCTATCCCCATGCCTATACCTGCGCCCAGCCCTGTCAGCACGGCCAACCCTGCGCCGATTCCAATTAGTGCGTCCATGAAAGCTCCTCCTCAATATGTATCAAAGTTATTTTTATCGTTCCAGGCCTTCCTGAATAAAAGCCATGGTGAGTGTAAGGAATATATACGTCTGCATCAGCATATGGAACAGGTCAAAGTATATCGCAAAAAACGCAGGAATGATGGGGGCGCACACGGCATAGAGCAGTTCCATCACGATAAGGCCGCCCAGCATGTTGCCGAACAGACGGCAGGAGAGCGAAAGCGGCTTGACCAGATCCGTAATAATCGTAATGGGCGCCATAAACACTTTGGGATGACCGAAGCTCTTTATCGTCCCCCATACGCCCCTGTAACGGAACGCATACACAAAAATCAGCACAAATGAGATAAGCGCCAGCCCTGCCGTCATGGAAAGGTCGGCCATCGGCGGCCTAAGTCCGAACAACTCGCTCAGACCCATACTGATAATATACAGCGCTACCGTGAGGGCGTACGGCGCAAGGCTCTCGGCCCCCTGATGCAGGTTGGAATGCGTATATTTGCGCATGCCGTCCACCATCAACTCTATGATCATCTGCAAACGCCCCGGTACATCCTTAAATTTAGGAATCACAAGGACGCGCACCAAAACCGCAGCCAGTATGAGAATAACCATCGCGCCCCAGGCAACGAGCATCGACTTTCCGACCTCAATGTTCAATACAGGAATCAAAACAGTTCCCGGATTTATTGCATTTACCAGACTGTCCAATCCATCTCACCTGCCTCAGGCTTTTTTCGTTCTGAAATAGCTCCAAAGCGTCAAAGCCAGCGATGTGCACAGCATCGCTCCTGCCGCCCACAACATATCATCCAAAGAAATAAAGGCTACGCCCATAAGGACTGCAGCCCATAAAATTAACTTTCCAGCGATTAATGGCAAGGCATTGCCCGCATTTTCCTGGCTATACGTCAATCTGTCAACGATTTTATGCAACAGGATATATTGCATAAAGCCGGTTACAACTCCAATGATTAATCCCATAAACCACACATCCTAAGCAACCTCATTGCCGCTTAGTTTTCCCCTGTCCATAGACTTTACACATGTTCACGGGGAATTGCAAACAGCGATTTGCCCTAAAAAATCCTATTAATGTTCCAAATCCGCCAAACTTGTCAATTTGAGCAAACCATTTCCGCCAAGCTTCAATTCTGTCAGTACATTTCGAAAATATACGGAATTAATGCAGGAAGCGCCTCGCTGAATTGCAATAATTGGTTGAAATCATTGTATTGGAGCCGTCCGCACCGCGCCATCGTTTTTGCCGTTACCAACCCGCACATGATCTGCGCCATGGCGCCGATGCCGCAACTGAAATCTGCAGCCGCATCCGTGCGCTCCACGTGTGCGCGGCCGTTCGAAATTTCAACCTTCCAGCAGCCCTCGTTCCAGGGCGCATGCGCGTCCTGTATACCTATCGCCCATTGCCCGTCAATGGGATATTCAAACGTTTCCATCAGACCGGCAAAATCGATGATGCGCAGCATATCGAACGGCTCGATGAACGCACGCGCGCGCCCGTCTTTGAGGAAATACCGGGCCGTATCGGACACCGGCGTCGAAAATTCGATGGTCCCCATTCCTTTGAATCGCCTGCCCAGGGCGCCAAGCAGCGCAGCCAGGTCCAACGGATGGGCGTATACCGTCTCGGCACAGGCAACTTTTTTCTCCTGCCGGGCAAAGAGCGTATAGGCGCAGATTTCGCCGTTGCGTACGGCCGCGAGGCCGCCCCCGTTTTCCAGTGCATGCTCCATCAGCCTCAGCTCAAAGCCGCGCGTATTGCGCACCACATACCCGTCAACATGCTGCATGCAGGCCTGATAGCATCTTTCCAGCGCTTCTACATCCGTATTATTGTCTATTTCGCGCACCTCTGCGGGCCAATGGGAGGCTTCCTGAAGCCCCACACTTCCGAGTATATCGGCAGGAGAAAAACGCTGGAGCAGCCGCTCGGAACATATGTCATATCCGTATCTCCGGTAAAAATCATACTGGAACGGGTACAGGTGCGATACAGGCACGCCCGCCTCGTGCATCTCCTTAAAAGACGCCTCCAGAAGCGCCGCCATGTGCCCCTTTTTACGCGCCTGCGGCAATGTCGCCGCGCCTACGATAAACCAGGACTCAATTTCCTTGCCCCTGAGACAGACGCGGTAGGGTACCATCTGCAGATTGGAGAGTATCTCCCCGTTTTCACGATACGACAAGGTCTGTTCCGGGCTGTAACGGTGCGTGAAAAACCAGTCGCCGAACGCCTTCGTATCGTCAAAGCACGCTTCCCAGATTTCGCGTATGCGCGGCGTGTCAGCGGCTGCGGTCGCAAATTCTCTCATTCGCGGGTCTCCCCTTTAACCTTGAGATCGTATTTCTCTATCATTTTAACCGGCCGGTAGGAACGCTTGGCTTTGCGGAGCCCCTCGATCCCGAGGTCTTCTTCCCTGTTGATGAAGAGGGTGTGACTGAATTCCGCTTCGGCGAATGCACGGTTCATCATCGCAAAAATGCCCTCGCATTCCGTATTCCCTTTTTCGATATGAATGAGCGCGGTATCCCTCGTTAATTGTTCCCCCAGAGTAAAGGCCTGTATCGCGCCGTCCACCCTTATTACGCCGCCTTTTAGGCGCAGTTGTTCAAAATGATAGAGCGCTTCGGTCACCGAACGCCACTCATCCTCTACGTCCAGTCCGACGATGCCCTTTTTCTCCACCCAATCCGTATAGACCCCGATGCATTCTTCCACGTCTCCGGGTTCAAGCGTCGCATATGCATAATTATACAGCGACATAAAACGGTTGATATGGTTGCGTTTCCCGTGGTATTTTTTCCCCTTTAGCTCTATCAGGTCGCGCGTATTATATACATAATCGAACCGCCCTTCATCATAGGTGAAATCGAACATGTCCGGGCAGTCCTGTTCGATCTTCGCTTTTTGTTCCACAGTCGCAGATTTCACGCGCAGGGGTTCGCCGATTGAATCCGTGTATTCCCTGAGCCTGTCTAAAGGCCCCCGTATAGAACGCTGCCTGTTAAGCGTCAGGGGTACAAAGAAAAAGCACGGAAACCTCCTGTGGCACAATTTGATATAGAGCACATCGTTTTCAATGCAGTATTCGATATTATGGCTGTAACGCCATATGAACATATTCGCAAACGACAAGTCGGATAATTCAAGCTGCCAGACGTCCGTGAACTCCTTGATCGGTTCATGTGCAGCCAGGGATATTCGTGTAAAATCCAAATTCATTCCTCCACCCGCAGTACATGCATGTTTGGGATATTTCTCCAGTCACCTGCATTATAGCATGGTTTTCCCGTCAAAGGAGGCTTTAATTCAGCGGTGTTCATATTATTAAAGAAACGTAAGCAATTTTATGATGTATCGACCTTTCCCTTGAATTGCCATACATAAAAAGCTTTATAACGCCAAAATAATAATGAAAGATTTGGAACAAAGGAGCTGACCCATGAAAAACAAACCCGACAACCGCAAGGATAATGTGGATAGAATCCAAAAAAACATCGATCACACCATCCGCAATATGGAGCTTGCGGATGAAATGATCGAAAAAACCCAGGATAAAAAAATGAAAAAGGAACTCATGGATAAAAATGAACGAAGAGAAAGAGCTTTGGACGGAATGCGCCATGAGATAAAGGATGAAGCTAGCGACCGCGCAAAAGGCTATAAAGAGTAAGCCATCGGTTAAACGCCATAAGCGCTCTGTGGCTGTGGCTTGCAGCCACAGAACCGCCGTACCCTGCAGCATAATTATGTGAGGCACCCCCTGCAAACAAAAGTTTGCAGGGGGTGCTAATTTTGCCCATTGCAATTTTGTATTACCAGCCGCCGCCTCCGCCTCCGCCGAAGCCGCCTCCCGAGAAGCCGCCGCCTCCGCCGAAGCCTCCTCCGCCGAAACCGGCGCTGCCTCCGCTGGGCGCAGGCCTGGCATTCATCGCCGCACCCATGGAATAAAGGGAATGGTTCAGCGAATGCATCAGCCACATCGTCGTGAACAGGCTCATGTTATAGCCGCGGTACCAGCCGGGCGGTTCTGGCTGTATGCCGATCTTTTCAAAGTTCCTTGCCCAGGTCTCGGACACCCCGAGCACATAGGCAAACGGCAGTATCTTGTAAAAGTACTGCGGGTTTTCTCTGACAAGCATCTCGATGCGGTCTTTTTCCGCGGTGGCGATGAACTGCCGCAGCCCCAGGACCTGGCCGAACCATCTCAGGCCGTTATCCGTCCGTTTGCGCATGAATACCGAAAGCATCGCCAGTACCAGCGTTGCCAGCGCCCCTGCGCATCCGAGCAGGGCCTTGTCATAGGCAAGCGTCATCAACAGGATGTATCCCGCCATTGCCAGGCCGAGAAATACAAGGCTCCCTATGAGTTTGACCATGCGTTTCCCTCTTGTCTGTCCGCGCCAGCCGCGCATCAGATGCCCCAGGATATAGACAGGCGGCAGCACGATAATAAGCGCAAGACCGGAGAGAATGGCGGCCTCTCCAATCCTGTACGTTTCCAGATAATTCGCGTACAGCAGCGAAAGCGCAAAAGGCAGCGCCGTAAAAAAGCTCATCCATGCCTGTAGCCTGAGCGATCTTTTGGTGAAGACCCGCCTTTCCCTGTTGTCAAAGGAAGCGGCTATTTCGGCCTTCACCCGTCCCATCGTTTCGTAGAAAGAATACTTGAGATCGCCAATGGCAACTTCATCCCGCCCTTCGAAAAGCCCGAAGAAGAACGTACGCTCGAATTCTTTGGCGTTTAACGGGATATCCCCGAGCTTGCGCAGGACAAAATCGTTCTTCCCTCTCTCCTCGATTTCAAGATACCCCTTATCCGCCCAGTAAATGATGAGCGATACGGCGTCCCTGTTGTCCACGCACCCGTCGATGATATACCCGACCTCCGCGCTGGTCATCCCGTCCGGCGCATCGAATTCCACTGTCTGTACCGCCTGCTTATCCCTGCCGAAAGCAATGAACAGAATCAATCCCAAAAGCACGAGTACACCCATTACAATAAGTATCGGCAGTTCGAGGGGCGCCATGGCGCGCTCGCCCGTAAAATAGCCTTCCGGCAGTTGGATATAGACCGTGACCCCCTCGTATGGATATAATGCCTGTGCGGTTTCCCCGGTGATCGTATTGCCGTTGACCTGCACAGTGGCGTTGCTCCCGGTAGAACCATATCGCCCCGTATACACCTGAAGCTTACTTGTATCGAAGGCCTTTGGCATATTTATAGTAAAAGAGGCCTTTTCGATCGGAGCATTCCATTCCGTCCCGATAACATTATAATAGAAAAAGTCGTACGCGCTGAACCGGTCGTCGCCCACATCCAGGCTGTATTTTATGGTATAGGCTCTTTCGCCCGTAATCGTCCGGTCAGGGTCGCCGATTCTGAGATAGTAGATACCCTCCTTGGTATAAGCCTCATACTGGTCGCCTGTTACCTGCACATTGCTGATAAAGGCATTATACTCTTTTTGCCCCTCCGGCGTATCCCACTTATACAGTACGGGTATCAGCCTTTCGATGCCGTGGTGCGGCGTAACGTACCGGACCGTGATCACTTCCGTGACATCATAGACGTTGTTTTCCCGCAAGACGATCTTCGTATTGTAGTCCGTGATAGTGAGTCCGCCGGCGGCTTCGGCAGTCGACGGTGTAAAAACCACGGGCAGGACCAGCGCCAGGGCGAATATGAGCAGCAGAATCTTTTTCATGCAAAACGGCTCCTTTCCGAGCGGGAGCTTTTAAACAACAGGACACAATGGGCATTACAGCTTATATCCTGCCCTTTTCCTAGAACTGCACCTTAACGTTCTTGCGTTCTTCGGAAGCAATCTCGTACAAAGGCTTCTTTTCAAAATGGAACACGCCCGCTATGACGGAACTGGGGAACATCTCCCGCTTGGTATTGTACTGTCTGACGGTCCCATTGTAGTACCTTCTGGAATTCGCGATCTCATCTTCCAGCGTACGCAGCTGCCCCTGCAGGTCCATGAAATTCATGTTTGCCTTCAGGTCAGGATAGGCTTCAGCCAGCGCGAAGAGGGACTTTAACGTTTCGGTCAGCGCGTTCTCGGCCTGCAGGCGCTCTTCCACGCTGCCCGCTCCGGCGGCCCTGTTGCGCATCATGATCACGTTTTCGAGCGTTTCCTTCTCATGCGCGGCATAGCCCTTGACGGTCTCCACGAGGTTGGGAATCAGGTCGTAGCGCTTTTTCATGTACACATCCATGGTGGAAAAAGCTTCCTCCACCATAATGCGCATCCGCACCAGCGCGTTGTATGCCAGTATTACCCAAAGCACCAGGATAAGTAAAACGCCTCCCGCGATAATCCATCCCATTGACGGCACCTCCTATTCTGTGTTAACGATAGTATAATATGGAAAGCCCGGTAAATACAATCTTAAAAAGTTTGCCCGATAGGCGGCTTCTGTCCCGATGGACATAAAAAACGCCCTGTTCAGGCGTTTCAAGCTATTACTCGGCAAACGGCAACGGGCGTTCAGCCGTTCAGCACCTGCTGCACCGTTAAATTCAGCGTCGATTTATCATGCGCCAGATCGATAACCTCCTCCGTGGGTTTTTCACCTTCAATAACCCGTATTTTGGGCCTGAGACCGTATGACTCATAGTTTTCAACCACAATGCCGGTAATCCCGTTGCTCAGTCTTACACGCGTCCCGACTGGGAACGGCGCGACTTTGCGGATAAACGCGGATACGACCTTTGGGTCAAACATGCTCTCATAGCCGCTCATGATATACTCCACAGCGTCGGCCGGCATGAGTGCGCTTCGATATGTCCTGTCCGATGTCAGGGCATCATATACGTCGGCCACGCTTATGATCCTGCCGAAAAAATGTATTTCCTCTTTTTTAAGGCCCAAGGGATAGCCGTTTCCGTTGAACTGTTCGTGATGTGTCAGTATGGCCTCGGCTGCATCAGCCGGTATCATGCAGTTTGATTTGATATAATCGTATCCCGCCCGGGAATGCTTTTTGATTTCGTTCATTTCTTCAGATGTAAGTTTGCCGGGCTTGTCCAGGATTTTTTTGTCAATGAACACTTTGCCGATATCATGGATCAATGCTCCCATGGCCAGTTCCCGGAGCTGTTTCCGGTCCAGGTTTAAAACTGTTCCTATAACGACCGAGAGTACGGCTACGTTCAGACTGTGAGAAAACGTATAGTCGTCAAACGTTCTGATATCAATGATGTTTACCATTACGTTCTTGTTATGCAGTATCTCGTCCACCATATCTTTAACAACGCCGTCCATGGTTGCTATATGTACAGAAATCCGGTTCTCTTTCTTGCCCTCGGCATCTATGAATAAAGAGCGTATTTCTTTTTTTGCTTTCCGCTGCAGCCCCTCGCTGATAATATTGGCCGCATACAGGTCTTTGGAAATATCATCTTCAATATATACTCCCTGTAGCCCAAGCGACTGCACCCGCCTGATCATCCGTGTGGTCAGTGGGATATTCTGTCGTATGAATATGCTTTTGTCGTACATCCTCAGGTCAGATGCCAGTTTCTGACCGGGGCGCAGGCATTTTACAGGAACATAGCGCATTTTAAAGCCTTCTTTTTACACGAAATCGTTTTGCCGGTTCATCAATTCGTCTTATTAGGATAATACCTTTTTCATTCTGCAAGTACGTTTAAATTCAAAGAGTCAAACATCACCCGGTTGCGGCCGCACTTTTTGGCTTTATACAAAGCTGTATCCGCCCGCATAAGCAGCTTATCCTGGTTATCGCCGAAAAAATAGTTGGTTACCCCAAAACTGCATGTTTGGCGGTCAATTATCGGAAACGCTTCCGAATCAATGGTTGCCCTGATTTTCTCAGCGACTTTGCACGCCTGTTCAAGGTTTGTATGCGGTAGAATCAATAAAAACTCCTCACCTCCCCATCTCCCGACGGCATCATTCACCCGCAGATTCCTTCTCAGGATATTCGCCATTTGAACAAGCACATTGTCGCCGGCAATATGTCCATGCAGATCATTCACTTGCTTAAAATTATCAATGTCCATCAGGATCACGGAAAGCTCCGTGTGATACCGCTCACACATTTTTATTTCCCGATGAAGGATTTCATCGAGCTTCAGCCGGTTATAAATCTGGGTCAGCTTATCGATTTCAGCAAGCCTTGCAAGCTCCCTGTTCGCCTGTTCCAGCTCGGATGTCACGACCTTAATAAAATGCACGAATTGTGCGACGATCCGGCTGTGCTTATTGGCGTACGGGTCAGCATCAAAAGGTTTGATGCTGGTAATTTGGGGGTATTGCTTTTTTACTCTCTTCCCTTCCCGTATGCCCACGGCCACCATGGCTGAATTCAGCACTTGAATGTTATTTCCCGTTCCGAAGAATTCGCCGTACGTATAAAACCCTACTGTGGGGGCAAGCGCCTTGAACGGCTGCGTCTCGAGGTTCACATCGCTCTGCATCAAAAAGCGCCGGCATATGCAGGAAAACAATATTACAACATCCGGCGTGAAATCACGCATCTTTCTCTGGATTGCCCTGGCGTTCTGTATGATCAGTTTCGGGTCCCCATACCCGATGCGGAATTTCTCGCCAGGCTTAATATCGGCTACAAACTGGATATCGCCATTCTGATGGGCAAAAAAGGGGACGCGGGCAATGACATTCCCGTTCCGTTCCATCATAAAGGGAAACTCCAGAACGTTATGGAAAAAATTCTGGTCGTTTTTAATATCGAGATACCGGTGATATATCTCCAGCGCCCGGACATCATCAACCGTTTGGACAAACATGCCGTCAGTCTCCGTAACGGTCATTTCCTTGCTGATCGGCTGCCATCCGAGATACGTATGCGGCGAGATGTGCAAATCCCTGCCCGATAAAACAACAGCGACGACCCCTCGGTCGTAATGGTCTTTGCCGCAGAAAACCACGGAGTCTTGCGTAGATTCGTAAACACCCGCGCCGCCGCCGAATACAGGATAGCCGCTCCCTTTTTCAGACATGCCGTCAAACAGGTCGGTAGCGTTTACGCTCAGCGGCGTAGTCAGCAGGATCACGCCTGCAATATCGGGACCGGTTTCTTTGATGGCCCTGGTCAGGCGGCGTCCGGTACCGTATTCATCTCCCTTGGGGCAGGGCATCGCAATAGCGTTCACCGATGCCGAATCAAAAAACATCACGGTAAGGACCGTTTTCCCAATATGCAGAATGCCTTCATCGATTTCTCCCACTGTGGTCGAACCCACCAGTACCGCTTCGGGCAATAACTCCTCTGCCGCTTCGTTTATGCTTTCAATCCATGTCCGGTCGTTTTTTGAAGTGAAAACTTGTATTAAAACCGAATGCGCGTTTGCTGCACTCGAGCGTATTTCCTCAGATGAAAGGAACACCTTCAGGGCGTTCAGATCATTGGCCGTACGAGAAAAAACATTCATATCAAATCACGCCTCTCATTTAGTTATTTTTCACCCTCAGCCTGTTTATTGAAACGCAATCTCCTATGGATGGAACAGCTTTCACATAATGCACCCGCTTAGCAGCATTAAGGAAGCGCCCCTTTAAAGCGGTGTAACGTGATAATACAAAAGAGAATTGGCACAAATGTGGTGGATGGGTGTGCGGAATTTGTTGTAACACGCAATAACCCCGTAACCGTATGGTTACGGGGTCAAACACGGGTTAATGTTCTCGCACCTTCATATCTCGTCCTCCAGTGACATGATAAGCGGGACAACCTGCTTTTTCCTTGAAAGCACGCCCGGGAGAAAAATAACGCCGTCCGGCGATTCATGAGGATAGGCCTTAAAAAATATGTCCTGCCTTTCCCCCGCGAGAAGCAGCGTTGAACCTCCACGGTTAAGGTCCGTAACGAGCAGCATCAGCAGGCTGAATCCGTTTTTGTCACAAAAGAACCGCATCCGCTCCATCAGTACCGCCTGCATATCGGTCAGGCTCTCCGAATCAATGGAATATACCTGCGCAATGCCAATCTTATACTTGCCGACCATGTACTCTTTCATATCGCCGTTTATTATCTCGTCCGGCGTTTTGCCGCGCAGCGTCGAGCCGGCGTTGATGATCTTCAAAGCCAGGTCAGCTATGTCGACATCGGCAATCGGCGCAAGGCGTTTCGCGGTATCCACATCCAGGGCCGTGCAGGTCGGCGACTGAAAATTAAGGGTGTCGGATATGATTGCCGATAGTAGTATCCCCGCAATTTTGGGAGGAATTTCCGCCTTTTGCGCCTCGTACATGGAGGCGATTATGGTTGCGGTGCTGCCTACCGGTTCGTTTTTCATGCGAATGGGATTGGATGTTTGTATGTCCCCCAGCCTGTGATGGTCTATAATCTCCAGAATCTCCGCTTCCTCTATGCCGTTTGCGGTCTGGCTCCGCTCGTTATGGTCCACCAGAATCGCCTGCTTACGCCTTTTGGACAGTAAATGATACCTCGATATCATGCCGACGACCCTTTGGGTCTCGTCCACAACGGGATAGTTCCTGTACCTCGTTTTTAGCATGCGCTCCTTTACGTCATCCTTGAATTCGTCTAACCGGACGGTCGTAATATTATCTGTCGTCATCACATATTCGATAGGGATACTCTGGCGTATGAGCATCGCTGTGGCAAAGGTGTCATATTCCGTTGAGATAATGTCACATTTATTTTCATCCGCAATCTCTATGTCCTTTTCCCCGGGATGCAGGCCGCAGGTGCAGATGATCAGCCGCGCGCCGCTGAGGACGGCTTCGCGGATGTTTTCCGTTATGTTGGCAATCACAATATCGTCCTTGCCCACATAATCTTTTATCCTGGTGTAGTGCTGCGCCGCAATGAGCACCCGCCCGGTGGCCACGTGTGCTTCAGGCGTTCCAGCTATGGTTTTTGCTCTCAATGTTTCAATAATGTTGGAAAAGGACGTCTTGCTTTCCGCCAATAATGTATTATCGCCGGTATCCATGTAGGTGCTGGTTACATCTGAAAGCGTCGCCAGCCCCTTTAGCTTTTTCGATGCATCCACAACCGCCAGCGTTTTCTTCGCATGCCGCTTCATAAGCTCCCACGCCACCCGGATGGACGTTGACGGATGCACGCACACCGCTTCATCGATCTCGAGGTCCAGAACCTGCGTTTTTATGGTATGGAGCGGCATGGGTTCCGGAACATTGAAATAGCGCAGTATGAATTTCGTTTCATTGTTAATCTCGCCAAGACGTACGGCAACAGCATCAGAACCGCTCGCTTTCTTTAACTCGGCGTATGCCAGAGCGGAACAAATCGTGTCGCTGTCCGGATTTTTATGGCCGAAAATTAAAATCTTGTCCATCACAAAGACTCCTTCTCTAACATATTGGCCCGCCTGATTATATCACAGGATGGCCTTCGGAAGTGCTGCCAAAAAATGAAGCGGCGTATTAATCGCAAACGAATACTTGATGGAACGAGAGTGTCCCTATCCGTCACATATTCAATCGGTTTCGTTGGTAACGTAAGCTACCGAACATACGACCATTTGATATATTGAAGGCCAACTTGCACATGCTTATCGAGGATGTAATGCTATTTTTTTTAATAGGTGCTGATAACTTAGTTTGAAACGCAAACTCAACCTATCTATATCATCAATAACAAAAGCAAAAACCCCCGCGAACTCACGGGGGTTTTACATTGGTGGGCCATCAGGGACTCGAACCCGGGACACCCTGATTAAGAGTCAGGTGCTCTACCAACTGAGCTAATGGCCCACGCGTGGAGCGGGTGATGGGAATCGAACCCACACAGCCAGCTTGGAAGGCTGGAACTCTACCATTGAGCTACACCCGCAGATGGAGCGGTAGACGAGATTCGAACTCGCGACATCCACCTTGGCAAGGTGGCACTCTACCACTGAGCTACTACCGCATGGTGCGGGCGAAGAGACTCGAACTCCCACGCTGTTAGGCACCAGATCCTAAGTCTGGCGCGTCTGCCAATTCCGCCACGCCCGCTCATAGGGTGGTGACCCATCCGCGACTCGAACGCGGGACACCCTGATTAAAAGTCAGGTGCTCTACCGACTGAGCTAATGGGTCATATTGGCTGGGGTGGCAGGACTCGAACCTACGAATGCGGGAGTCAAAGTCCCGTGCCTTACCGACTTGGCTACACCCCAATGATTCGGCGCGCAAACAGTATCATAACATATTGGATATACCCTGTCAACGCAGAAACATACGCCGCATTTGCATGCGTCCCGCATGTTTCCTTTTGGCAAACAGCCTGGGTGAGCTCGCTCTATCTAAGCGCCTGTCAAGCCTGTCGAGATTACGGCTTTCGTCCGCCGCTTTACACTAATGGGGTGAGTAGTGGGAGTCGAACCCACGACCTCCAGAGCCACAATCTGGCACTCTAACCAACTGAGCTATACCCACCATACAACGTTTGGCGCGCCTGCAGGGATTCGAACCCCGGACCTACGGCTTAGAAGGCCGTTGCTCTATCCGACTGAGCTACAGGCGCACGATAACCGCGTTTTGGTCAGCGGTTTGGCCGCTTAGAGCATAAACTAAGCTTTTCGAACTTCTGCCGACAGTATTGAATTTTAGCACAACTGCTACATACTGTCAATAAAAAACACGCCATGCGCCCCCTCCAGTATAACTCCCCCAGAGAGTTTGTCCATGCTTACACTGTCCTAAATGTTTGACAATCCTACATACGGCGCCTGGTAACTTTTTTTACCTTTTTTATCACAAAATATATACGATAGACATGGATAATGCTTATCAGTCAGGCTATACAAAGTACTAATTTTTCGTAAAAATTCTATTTATTAATCAAGTGTTTTAAAGTATGATTATTCTAAAGCAAGGCAAAGGAGGCCACCATGCCGGAGAAGAACGATACCGCATACAACCGTATCCTCGGCGCCGCTGTCGAATCCCTGGAAGAATACGGATTGCACGGCGCTACCACACGCGTCATAGCGGAAAAGGCGGACGTGAACATCGCTTCGATCAATTATTATTTCCGAAGCAAGGAGAACCTCCTTGCCATGGCGGTCGAAACGCTCCTGGACAGGAACTTCGACTGGGACGTCCTGGAAGAACCCGACGATATGGACATAAAGGACCGCTTGGTATACGGCCTGAACATGCTCATGGAAGGCACCCTGAATTACGATGAACATACAGGGGCATTTTTCGTTTCCGTCATGAATTCAAGTCTGAATACCCTTATCCTGCAGCGGATACACGCTTTCATGCGCCGCGTGGTCGATGAGCTCTGCAACAAGGACGGCCAAAGAGACCGCGCCGCGGTAGAGGTTTCCGTATCGCAGGTGTTTTCCGCCGTATTGCTTCCGGGCATGATTATGCCCGGCATATTCGACGGCTATAATGGCATCGATTTGTTGCATCTGAAAACACGCCTGCAGTACATACGTAACGCGGTAGATAAACTGCTGTAGATAACACAGGGCAGCCGGACGCTTTGTCCGGCTGTCCTGTCATGATAGGTTCCCATTTGTCAGTCTTTCATTCTGTTATTTCGCTTTAGCATTTTTCTTGCATTCAGCGACCCCATCATATCAACGGTTTTTTGCTTTTCCGCCTGCGCCGTCGTCATTGTTTCTTTGCGTTCATCAAAGGCAATTTCCCTTTGGAGCTTTTTATAGTTCTCGAAACGTTTGGCGGACAGCTTCCCATCAAGCACGGCCTGCTTTACGGCGCAATCCGGCTCAGCCTCATGCCTGCAGTCGCGGAAACGGCACGTTTCCGCGAGTTCCTCGATATCGGAAAAAGCCTTTGACATATCGGCGGATGCTATCTTGATTTCCCGCATCCCGGGCGTATCAATGACTACCCCGTATCCCGGCAAAACCAGCAATTGCCTGTGCGTTGTGGTATGCCTGCCTTTCCCGTCGTCTTCCCGGATATCCTTTGTTTTCAGGACTTCTTCTCCCAGGAGCCGGTTGATCAGCGTCGATTTCCCCACGCCTGACGATCCGATGAAAGCCACCGTCCTCCCTTTGCGCAGATACCCGCGTATGCCTTCAATACCGTCCACGCCCAATACGGATGTTACAACTACGTCAACGCCCGGGGCAACAGTGCGTACTTCCGCAATCTTTTCACCGGCGTTACCGCATAAATCTGCCTTTGTAAGCACAATAACCGGCGTGGCCATACTCTCCCACGCAATCGAAAGGTACCTTTCGATGCGCCTGAGGTTATAATCGTTATTGAGCGACATGCAGATAAAAAGCGTATCGATATTGGCGGCGATAACCTGCCGCCGGCTCCCAACCCCGGCCGCTCTGCGCTCAACGCAGCTTTTGCGTGGTAGCATATGATATATGACGGCACTCGTGCATCTTTCGTCCGTTTCACCGACCAGCACCCAATCGCCCACCACCGGATAATCAGCGGCTGCAGACGCCAGGTAGCCCAGTTTTCCCGAAACCGTTGCCGGAAACTCGCCATTAGCGGTCATGACCCTATACATGCCCTTGTACTGGGACGAAACTCTTGCAAGCTGAAAACCGCTGCCATACATTGATGCTTCCTGTTTAAACCGTTCAGACAGTCCGATATCTGTTAAATTCAACTTCTGTGTCACTTTTTATTTGCCTCCCGTATACATTATTCAATGCGGGACAGGGAGGGCGAATTATTTTAAACCAGCGCGCCTCCCTTTTCCTTTACAATCTCCGGTTTACAAGTTTTTAACATAAAACATATCCTTTCTTTCTGCTAGTTTTTTCTATTCCTTATAAATAGCCCGCTTCAACAGATGCAGCAGATCAAGCACTTCTTTCCTGTATTGCTCAATCTTCTCCATCGCCTCTTCCAATGTCATCTTTTCATGTGTGTTGACAATCGGATTGAACACACCCTGCGCGCACGCATAGATCAGATCGAATGCCTGCTCCGGTGAGACGTCGTCGCGCAGGCGGCTTTTATCCATCATGGCGGCGCATTTCTCTTTCTGCTTCTCAAATATTGTAGCATATTCCCTGCCAATATCGTCTTTGAGTTCATCCGGCGTATTGAAATATGCATCCAAAAGTATCCTATATTCCATAGGGTACCTGAATGCCATCCGCATCTTCATTGCGCTGACCTCGGCTACCATCTCGAAATACTCTCCCGGCAGACTCCCCAACTCATCCTCCAATGCCTTGCTCACCGTTTTCAGCGCATGATCCACGATATAGAGATACAGGCGCTTTTTCGAGCCAAAATAATGGAATAACAGTCCTTTTGAGATGCCCGCTTTTTTCACGATCTCGTTCGTGTTGGCTTTCACATACCCCTTCGCCGCAAATTCACCTATACAGGCTTCCAGTATCCTTTGCCGTTTTTCAGCGTCCAGGGCGTCGAATCTCTCGTACATAAGCCCCGCCCCTACGCCGCAAGGTCGCGCTTACGGTATAACGCATACGCGCCGATAACAGAAGCCGCGATCACCGCCAAAACAATGACCAGATACACAGTTTCCATCGAACCGGTATGCACCAGCTTTGCCGGGTCAAAATACTTGAGCGGCGCAACATACCGCAGGTCCTTCAGGGATTCGGTCACGCCCGACATCATACCCAGGAAGAATGTCGAAAACAGGATGCCCAGGGAAATCGAGGTGAACCGCTTCGCCTTCCCCGAAAGCATCGATACGATCAGACCCACCGAGAAAAAGAACAGCTGGATCATGAACATCGTCAGGCAAAGAAGCGCGACCATTCCGTTGTCGATATTGTTGGAGATAATGTTCAGGACGGCGAGTGAAGCGCCGAGGAACACAGCGGTCAGCACAGCCATGACCGTAACCCCGGCCAAAACCTTCGATGTGACGATATAATTCCGGGTAACAGGCTTCGCGTACAAAAACTCGACGGTTTTATCCGCTTCTTCCTTTGAGACGATACCGCTGCCCAGCAATATGGCATGCGCTCCCACCGCCAGCAGGATATACTGGAACATGTAGGACATATAGTCCAGCGGTTTCGTGAAATCCGCGGCCGATATCCCGAAGGCGTCGAGCATCTCTTTAGGAAGCGCCTTCATCATATCGTTGAGCATCTGCGGGTTCTGGGAAAAAGACGGGTACATGGACATAGAAAACGCAAACAGTCCGACGACGCACACGATCCAGATAATGAGGGCTTTGGAGTTTTGCCTAATTTCCTGCAGATACAAGATCATTTTCGTTTTCATCCTTTCTGTAGTAGTGCATGAAGACCTCTTCCAGATCAGGCTCTTCAGCCCAGAAATTCTCCACGTCCAAACGGTTCAGCTCCCCTATGAGTTCATGCACGCTTCCGTTGTACAAAAAGCTGATATGCGCGCCCTCCTGCTGGAAGTCCTCCATCCCTTTCAGCTGCAGCCGCACGGGGGCGGCTCCCTCCCTAACCAATATCCGTACCTTCTTATACTGGTTGTTTTCCAGCGAAGCCATGGACTCCACGCGTATGATCACGCCGTCGCGTATGATGCCGACTCTTTGGCAGATCTTCTGTACTTCGCTCAGGATATGCGAGGAAAAGAAGACCGTTTTCCCCCGGCTGTGCTCCTCTTTAATCAAGTCGAAGAATTTGATCTGCATCAGCGGGTCGAGTCCGCCGGTCGGCTCATCGAATATGAGCAGCTCCGGGTCATGCAGCAGGCACTGCACGATGCCGACCTTCTTGCGGTTGCCGAATGACAGGTCATTGATGGGACGGTTCGTCTCAAGCTCAAAGTATTCGGTGAGCATGTTGATCCTGCTGTGCGCGTTTGCGCCGTAATACTTTGCCGAGTAATGCAGAAGCTCCTTCACCTTCATGCCGCCGTAATAATTGACTTCCGCCGGCAAATACCCGATTTTTTTCTTCAGCCTTGCTAACGCTTGGTCCGTACAGGGCTGGCCCATGATCCGCGCCTCTCCGCCTGTTGCCCTTATGAATCCCAAAAGCGTGCGTATGGTAGTCGACTTCCCCGCCCCGTTCGGGCCGATAAAGCCGAATATCTCGCCTTTCTCGATACACAGGTCCACCGATTCGATGCCCCTGTTTTTTCCGTAGTATTTTTTCAGCGCTTTCGTCTCGATTACTGGCATTACGCAACTCTCCTTCCAGCATATTGACCGGCCGGTCAAAATCAGCTTAGCACGTTATGACCGGCCGGTCAATACCAATTAACCAGAATAAGCAAGAAGATCCAGAAAACATTTTCCAGACCTTCTTGCTATCTTTTAGGGTTATTACCTTTCTCCGCTGAAAGAACGGAAAGCTTCTTTAGATCTTGCCTTTTTCATAGGTTTTTCCGCCAGTTTTTCAAGGTTTTCCATAATGCTATTAAGCATTGCGAACGGTATGCCGATTAAGTTTTCTTCTTCTTTAATATTGGTTGCATCCCTGCAGCCATAACAACCAAGCGTACAATTAAGTTTTCCAGTTACAAAAGGAATGACGGTTGAATCCACGCAGGTGGCCTGGAATATCGCCGAATTGAATTGGAGTCTCTCTCCCGACTCATAGATGGATGCCAGCGACAACCACATTAAATGCTCAGGTTTGGATTCAATTATCACAACGTCCGGTTCAAATTCCGCTGCGTCAAGGGGGCTTAACAGTACTGCCGAATAATCTCCGTAATCCAATCTTGTCATGCCTTCCATCGCTTTTTTGCCTGCTTCCAGTGTCGCAAACAAGCCCATGTTATATAGCATTTGTCCGGAAGAAAGAGTTTCGGGCAGGGGTTTTAGCCCAAAAGCGGCTGCGGATGCCGGACAAGAAATGTTTTCACCGGTTATTATGATGTTTTCTCCGTTTCCTGCCCGCATGAGCGCCTGGCAATATCTTGTTTTGGTTTTATCGTCATACGCACCCACGGTCACGGTTTCATCCAGATCCCTGATAAACTTAACTCCAACAGGTTTTCTTTCCAGATTCAAAATATTCGTTAACTTTTCTGATAATTCTTTATAACCGTTCATTTTGGCTGCCTTTCTTTTATTTCTCGCGGACAAAAACAACCGCAATTTGCCTTTTTCTTTATTCTTTCCAGGTCTTTTTTCATTTGCGGATATTTATTGATACGGCTGATAATGGTTTTCATTATGTCCGCATAGACTTCGTTATCCACGCTCGCATAATAGAACACCCATTGTCCCTGCCTGTCATCTTTTACCAGGCCGGCATCTCTCAGTTTTGCAAGATGTCTGGATACCTTAGGCTGCGACTCCATAAGCACATCGCAAATCTCGCAGACACAAAGCTCTTGCTTAAACAGCAGGATCAGTATTCTGAGCCTTGTCTGGTCCGATATTATTTTTAAGAATTCAGACAAATCCCGCAAGATTTCCACCTATTCCTGTTCTAATATTTCATTGATCACTTCTTTTAACCTAGTTTCAATTTTATCAAGATTTGTTTCATCGTTAAAGTTTTTATTCTTCTGAACATCAAAATCCGTAACAGTTATTTCTTCGTACACAGGAAAACCGGCGGCAGCTAATGATTTGGATGCGCATTTGATCGGGCATCCGTTTAACGCGATATGCTTATCGTTCGATGCGGCCATGTCAACAATATTCTGTATGCCGAGAGGCAGACCCAACGGACAGACCATATTGATTGTTTCGTTATCAACCAGTTTTAAAGCCGCCTTGTTTGTCATGGCCCCGACATTGCATGCGCCCTGGCACGGTAAAATACCTATTTTCATGTTTTTTCCTCCTAATATTTATATATGTATATCCATATATACATATTAGTACCGTTACGTTTATATGTCAAGGATCGCATGCGTTTATTTTTTTGCTTCCTGAATCTTCCGGGGATGATTGATTTTTCTCAATACTTTTCCATCACTATTTGGAGCGTTAAATGTCAATCAGATATTCTCCGCAATGCTGTAGATCAGCCTTTCGGTGTCCTCCCACCCCAGGCAAGCGTCCGTGATGGATTTGCCGTAGATGTTTTCGCCGATCTTCTGGCTGCCCTCCACAAGATAGCTTTCGATCATCAGGCCCTTTATCATCCGTTTCAGAACGGGGTCGTACTTCCTGCTCAGCAGCACTTCCCTCGCTATCCTCGGCTGCTCAAAAAAGCGTTTCATCGAGTTTGCGTGGTTGGTGTCCACGATAATCGCGGGATTTTTGAGTTGCTGGTCCTGATATTTTTTGGCAAGGTTGATCAGGTCCTCATAATGGTAATTCGGGATGTTCCTGCCGTATGTATCGACCGCACCCCGCAGGATGGCATGCGCGAACGGGTTGCCCGAGGTCTTTGCCTCCCAGCCGTTGTAAATGAACGTGTGTCCCATCTGGGCGGCCTTGATGGAGTTAAGCATCACGGAAAGGTCACCGCCCGTGGGATTCTTCATGCCCACCGGCGTGTCGATCCCGCTTGCCGTCAGCCTGTGCTGCTGGTTTTCCACCGAGCGCGCCCCGATGGCGTTATAGGCCAGGACATCGGCAAGATACGCATAGTTTTCGGGATAGAGCATCTCGTCGGCGGCAGGCATATGGTATTCGCCCAGCGCCCGGATATGAAGATTCCGTATGGCCTCAATGCCCGCGCACAGGTCGGCTTCCTTGCCCGGGTCCGGCTGGTGTACCATGCCCTTGTACCCCTCGCAGGTTGTCCGCGGCTTGTTCGTATATATCCGGGGTATCATGATGATCACATCTTTAACCTTTTCTTGAACCCCGGCAAGCCTCCCGATGTACTCGCACACGGCATCCTCATTGTCCGCGGAACAGGGGCCGATGATAAGAATGAATCTGTTGTCCGCATTCTCAAAAACCCGTTTGACATCCCGATCCCTGTTCATCTTTATTTCCCTGAGTTTCTCAGGGCAGGGTATTTGCCGGATGATCTCTTCGGCAGTCGGAATTTTTTTTACAAAATCCATGCTCATGTTTACTCCCCCGAATAAGTTCGTCTGTCGGAATGCAGGTTTCACCTTCTGCATTATATCATATTTGATCCGCTTGCATTCTATTTTTAAATCGTGTAAAGCCTGTGCAGCCTTACTCCGTTTATTCACGTGCTTTCCGGTTTTTAATAACGCTTGCGCGAAGATTTCTGCTAAGCGGGATAAAAATACCGTATTGAAAAACAGGACCGGCAGGCATACAATCAAAACAACAAAACCAAATTCCGCATAGAAAGGCAATAACGATGTTTTATGAATTGTTAAAAACCAGAAGGAGTATACGGAAATACCAGGACATACCGTTGGAAAGAGAAAAGCTCGACACGATTTTAAAGGCCGCCCTGCTGTCCCCTTCCTCCCGCAGCATACGCCCATGGGAGTTCGTAACGGTAACCGATAAAGCGCTGCTTGACAAGCTGTCACAATTCAAAAGCAGCGCGGGTTTTATTAAGGACGCCGCGGCGGCTGTCGTGGTTATCGGAGAACCCGTTGCAAGCGATGCGTGGATAGAGGATGCCTCCATCGCTTCGATATTCATCCAGCTTGCGGCGCACGCGCTGGGTATCGGCTCATGCTGGATTCAGGTCAGGGGCAGGCCCCACTCCGAGAGCATAACGGCGGAAGACTATATCAAAGAGTTGCTCGGGATTCCCGGAGAATGCGCTGTGGAAGCGGTCATATCCCTGGGTTACCCTGCGGAGGAGAAAAAGGCGTACGATGACGGCGATCTGTTATACGACAAACTGCATTATGAAACGTACTAAATAGAGAATGGCTTTAACTCTATATGTAATACACAATAACCGGCATGGCTCTGGCCATGCCGGTTATTGCAGCCGAACTTATATGTGTGGGTTCTTATAGCAATTACGGCTTATATGGAGGCACCAACCCTATTTTCCGCATGGTGGGAAGCGCGTCAATAATCTCGGGCGCCGCACGCGTCCCGATGAGATCGGCTCCGGCTATCAGGAAATTGTAAGCGTTCTGCGGGCGGGGGAACTTCACCCCGGAAACTTTCGTCTTTGTAGCCGTTCCTTCACAGATGTCGCGCATGATGAGGAATTGCTCCATGGTCGGGCCTTCGAACTGGCCGGTCGCCGTCTTCGCGTAATTGACGCCCGCCTCTACGATCATCCTGGTCGCCGCTGCGATCTCGTCATCCTTGAGGAAGGCGACGTCAATGATGACCTTGGTGTCCACTCCCTGCGCCGCCGTGACGAAATCCTTCAGCTCCTGCTCAACGGACTTATAGTCACCCGACATCAAAGCGCCGATGTTCATCGCCATATCAAGAGACTTGGCTCCCATCTGAACAGCCTGCTCTGTTTCCTTAGCCTTCGCATACGGAGTCGTCGAGCCGAACGGAAAAGCGATGCAGCAGGAAGGCTTAATATCCGTGCCCTCCAGTTCCTCCAATACGACGGGCAGCCAGAAGGGACTCGAAACCTGAAACACGTTCGTGTTGTAGGCAATGGCATCCTTTGCGCCCGCGCGCACGACCGCCTCCGTCGTATTTTTGGGCAGGCAGGCAAGGTCAAAGCATTTGCCTATCGACTTTTTATCCAGTTTGGATAGATCGACCAAGTAAATCACACCTTTACAAAAATTTATTCTCTCTCAGCAAGCTTATATCCGCCGCGAGAGTTTTGCAACATATCCTGATCGCGGCCCCCGTATTTTGCCACGGGGGCCGCTTCAAACATGATTGCTTTGTATATCACACGCGCTCGGTCTGGAATTTATTGAGTCCCGGGAAGAAATCCGGCGTCGTCGCGGCATAGAACCTGTTATACAGGTCGAAAAGCTCCGCATAGATCTCGACATTGGCCGGGATAGGCTCAAAGCGCTTGTCGACCTGCACCATCTGGCCAGCGGCTTCCTGCAGGTCCTTGTAAATTCCGTGTCCTACCGCAGCGCACATGGCGGCGCCCAGGGAAGTCGCTTCGGCGCATTTTATGGTCTCCATCTGCTTGTTGAAAACGTCGGCCATGATCTGGTTCCAGAAATCCGACTTCGCACCGCCGCCGGTAACGCGGATCAGGTTGACATCCTGCTCGATGGTCTCCTCAATGCCGATGATCATGCTCTTGATCTCCAGCGCGACGCCTTCCATGACCGAACGGATCATGTCGCCCTTGCCGTGCGCAAATGTCAGGCCGGTGAACGTGGCGCGGCAGTCGTAATTGAAGCGCGGGCAGTCGGCGCCGGCCATCCAGGCCGTATACATTAGCCCCTTTGATCCTACGGGAGACTTGGAGGCAAGCTCGGTCAGCGCGTTGAACACGGACGTGCCCATCAGCTTCGCGTTCGCGTCCTCAAGCTGGCAGAAGTGCTCTTTGAACCATTCCACCGAACTCGCTGCGGAACTGGAGTTGGCCTCGATCTGCCAGATTCCCGGGCAGCAGTGGCCGAGAATCTGAATCTTGCCGCCCTTGTGGCGTACCGGACGGCTGCAGTACGCGTGCGCAACGCCCGCGGTGCCTACGCACAGCGACATCATGCCGTCGCGGGTAACGCCCAGGCCGGTGCAGGCGCAGCGCTGGTCTCCGGCGCCTGCGTATACGGGCGTGCCCTCTTTCAGACCGGTCTTTTCAGCGACATCCTTGGGGATCCTGCCGCAGAACGTGCCCGTGTCCACACGCTCGGTATACAACGAAAGATCAAGGTCGTACATCTTGGCCCAATCGGGGTTGAACTCGAATTTCGAAGCGTCCGCGATCTTGGAGTACGCGATTCCCGCTTTGTCGTCGTAGTAGTTCTCTCCGGTAAACGCCTTACTCAGCATCGCGTGCATGCCCACGATCTTGTGCGTCTTTTCCCAAAGCTCAGGGAAATGCTTCCTGAACCAGAGCACCTTGGAAAGCGTCGGAAGCGTCCCAAGCGGGAAGCCTGTCATCGCATAGTCCGCCGTTTCGTCAATACCGGCTTTGTCCCAGCACTCCCTGATGTAGGGGAACATTTCGGCGCCGCGCATGTCACACCACAGAAGGATGTTGTAAAGGAAATTGCCGTCCTTGTCTACCGGTACGAACGATGTGCAGATATGCGTGAAGCTTACGGCGACGATATCCTCCGCCTTGACGCCCGCGTTTGCGATCGCGCCCTTGGCGGAAAGGAAGGACTTCTCCACGATATCGTTGGGGTCCTGCGAGTACCAGCCCGGCCGGGGATACGTCGTGGTCGTGTTGAAATAGCATTGTCCGATCTCATTGCCCTTCAGGTCGTACACTACCGACTTGGTTCCGGTCGTTCCGAAATCAACGCCCAAAACATACTGGTTTGCCATTTGAACATACCTCCTGAATATTTTTGCATAAATCCCCCTATGCATTTTCTGTGCACGGAGACATTTGTACATATTCCTATATTCCATATTTCTTCGAGCGCCGAAGCAACTCGAACATGTCGACGGCGCAATGAGATAGGTCGAATCTGCAGATCACTAAATGTTACATTTGCTCGTGTTTTAATCTTATGTTATGTTACATTCTATCTTTTTATGAACATTTGTCAATTCATTTTGCAAATTTTCCTGTAAAATTCAGTTATTGTCACTATTTTTGTCCAGGGGATAGCGCTGTATAATAATTTCATATGAGACTTTGAACATACACGCGGCATTGACAATCAATGCATTGCTGATAAAATGAATATCGGAACGTTTTTTGAAGAAACAGCCGAACTTGCCAACAGCGAATTTCTAA
>JBMOLJ010000124.1:0-26518 GCA_049324235.1 Bacillota bacterium | reverse complement strand
GGCAATGACGCACGAATATCGGTCAATGCTCTTTTATTATTCGAGAAATATGGTATAATCAGATAGTATTTGTTGGGGCAGGCTAAAACGACGATGATGGGAGGCGGCAATTTGATATACAGCATGACTGGGTTCGGCCGGAGCATCGTTTCGAGGGATGGCAGAGAACTACAGGTTGAGCTTAAGTCAGTGAACCATCGGTATCTGGACATCTCGGTGCGTATGCCAAAGGCGCTGGGGGCATTGGAGGACATGGTCCGCAAGCTCCTTGCGGCAAAGCTGGCAAGAGGCCATATCGATGTTTTTATTTCTTACAGGAATACCGCGCAATCGTCCCGCAAGGTGCACGTCGACCTCGGGCTGCTGGGAGCGTACTTGGACGCTTTCACATCGATCGAGGACCGTTTTCACCTCCAGAACGATATCACACTGTTGGGTGCGGGCAGGCTGCCCGATGTCCTGACTGTAGCCGACGTCCCGGAGGACGAGGAGGTCATTTCCGCGATGCTCACGGATGCGCTGGAAGAAGCGGTGGGCAGCGTGCTCAGGATGCGCGCGGCGGAAGGAGAGCATCTGCTTGGGGATATGCTGCAGCGCCTGGACCTTATAAGGGACCGCCTGAAAATCATAGAGCAGCGTTCACCGGTGGTGGTGCTCGAATACAAGGAGAAGCTTGAGGAACGTATCGCCGCACTGATGCAGGGGACCGTGCCCGATACGAACAGGCTGCAGACCGAAGTCGCGGTGTTTGCGGACCGCTCCAGCATAACGGAGGAAATCGTACGCCTCAAAAGCCATTTAACGCAGTTTGCAAGGACGGCGAACGCAGGGGGAGCGGCCGGACGCAAGCTGGATTTCATGGTGCAGGAGATGAACAGGGAGGTAAACACCATCGGCTCAAAGGCCAACGATCTTGATATCACGAACAGTGTCCTGGAGATAAAGGGTGAAATTGAAAAGATCCGTGAACAGGTCCAAAATATCGAATAATTCATTTTGAAATTTTTTAATACGGTGGAGGAAACAAGCATGGGAATAAAGCTGATCAACATTGGATTTGGCAACATAGTGAATGCAAACAGGCTGATCGCGATTGTAAGCCCTGAATCGGCGCCGATCAAGCGCATCATACAGGAAGCCCGCGAGCGCGGCATGCTCATTGACGCTACGTATGGCCGCAGGACGCGCGCCGTAATCGTGACCGACAGTTATCACGTCGTGCTTTCGGCGGTGCAGCCCGAGACCGTTGCACACCGTCTGGATACCAAGGACCAGCACAATGATATGATGGACGTTTGATCAGGTAACGTTATGGGTGCATCTGAAAAAAGCATACAAAAAGCACACGGCGGTATGCTTGTCGTGCTTTCAGGGCCGTCGGGCTCCGGTAAAGGGACGGTTTCCCGTTTACTGCTGAAGGCAATGCCCGGCATGGTACTCTCGGTATCGGTTACCACGCGTCCGCCCCGTAACGATGAGCGCGAAGGCGTTGATTACTATTTTAAAAGCGAAGAGGATTTTATAAAACTTGCCGAAGCGGACGGGTTTCTCGAGTATAAGCATGTTTTTGGGCATAATTACTACGGCACCCCGCGTGTGTTCGTCGAGGAGCAGCGCGTACAGGGAAAAGACGTCCTTTTAGAGATCGACGTAAAGGGCGCGCTGGAAGTCAAAGGCAAGGCGCCCGACGCGGTGCTGATATTCATCATGCCGCCGTCGTTTGCGGAGCTGGAAAAGCGGCTGCGCGGACGGGGCACGGAGGATGAGCAATGCATAGCCGCGCGGATGAATACCGCTTATCAGGAGCTGCAAAGCGCATATCAATATGATTATTTTGTTATAAACGATGATCTGGACCAGGCGGTCCGGCAAATCCGCATGATTGTGGAGGCGTCGCGCCTTGAAGTGAGGCGCAGACTGGATGTCATCGCTGCAATTTTGGAAGGAGACCGACAACTATGATGAACCAGCCCCCGCTGAACGAATTGCTTACAAAGGTTGACTGCCGGTATACGCTGGTGGTGGAAGTAGCCAAGCGTGCCAGGCAGCTTGTAGACCATGCCCGCCCGCTGGTGGAGACCGCGTCAAACAAGCCTGTTACCATTGCCGTGCAGGAAATCGCAGAAGGGAAGATCGATTGTTCCCGTACATCGGAGGGAGTTAAATAACCATGGCCGCCGCGCATAAAACGGTCGTACTGGGAGTTACGGGCGGCATCGCGGCATATAAGGCCTGCGAACTCATCAGCCGCCTGACAAAAAAAGGGATTGAAGTATATCCCGTCATGACGAAAAGCGCAACGCGCTTTATCACACCGCTTACGCTGCGCACGCTCTGCGCGCGCCCCGTGGCGGTGGATCTTTTTTCGGACGATGCGCCCTTTGAGGTGGAGCATATCTCGCTGGCGCGCAGGGCCGACGTGCTGGCCATTGTACCGGCCACGGCCAACATTATCGGGAAGCTGGCGCTGGGCATCGCCGACGACCTGCTGTCCACGACGGCCATGGCTACGCGCGCGCCCGTACTGATAGCGCCCGCGATGAACAGCGCGATGCTCGAGAGCGCAGCCGTGCAGGATAACCTTCAAACGCTGCGCGCGCGGGGCTGTACGATTGTGGAGGCGGAATCGGGCAGGCTGGCCTGCGGGGAGGAGGGCGCGGGGCGTCTTGCCGATATCGGCGCCATAGAGGCGGCAATCGACGTGCTGCTGTATCCGAAACAGGATTTGCAGGGCCTGAACGTGCTCGTTACGGCAGGGCCGACGCGTGAATTCATCGATCCGGTGCGGTATATCACCAACCGCTCGTCGGGGCGTATGGGCTATGCCCTGGCGCAGGCCGCCCGCGAGCGCGGGGCAGAGGTCGTGCTTATCAGCGGGCCGGTTTCCATCGATGCGCCGGACGGGGTTACGGTCGTGCGCGTACAGACCGCCGCCGAAATGCTCGAGGCGGCGCTTGGGCATTTTGAAGCGTGCGACATCGCAATCAAGGCCGCGGCGCCGGCAGATTACGCACCCAAGACGCGCGCGGAGCATAAGCTGAAAAAGACGGGGCAAAGCGGTGAGGAAACGACGCTCACGCTCATCCCCAATACGGACATTGCGGCCGAGCTTGGCAGGCGCAAGGGCAACCGCGTGCTCGTTGGGTTTGCAGCCGAAACGCAGGCGCTGGAACAGAACGCGGTGGAAAAGCTTCAAAAAAAGAACCTGGATATGATCGTTGCAAACGATGTAACCCTCGAAGGCGCAGGCTTTGAGGGCCAAACGAATATCGTTACCATGATTACGGCCGACGGCGAAAAGGTGAACACCGGACTCGCCTCAAAAACCGATATCTCACACCGTATTCTGGATGCGGCGCTGTCCATTTACCGCCGCAAGCAGGAGTAGGCCGTGCATGCCGGCATTGCCCGGGTGATGGTGGACATTGCCCATACAAATGTGGACAAAACCTTTGATTACCGCATCCCGCCGCATCTTAAGGAAGATGTCGTGCCGGGGATGCGGGTTTTTGTGCCGTTCGGCGCGGGTGACAGGCAGACGGAAGCGTTCGTTGTAGAAGTGGATTCCTGCACCGGTGTACCTGCAGAAAAGCTCAAGGATGTCACCTCCAGAATCGACAGGTATCCTGCGCTGTGGCCCGAGCAGATCGGCCTGGCGCGGTTCATGCAGGAGCGTTATGGCTGCCTTTTCGTGGAAGCGCTGCGGCTCATGATGCCCGCACAGCTTCGCAGGCGGCCGGTGGAAGGCAGGCAATATGTTACGGTCTCGCTGAACGTGGACGCGCTGCGGGCGCGGGAAGAATCCGCCGCGCTTTTTAAACGCGCGCCGCTGCAGGCGCGCGTGCTCGAGATACTAACCGACATCGGACAGGTATCGCTTGCCGACCTGGAAGCCATCCAGAAAGGTGGCGCGGGAGCGGCACGGACGCTGGAGAAAAAGGGCCTTTTAAAAAGGGAGGCCGTGCGAATAGCGCGCCGCCCGTATGCCGCGCTGCGCGCGCAGAAACGGACGAGGCCCGTGCTGAATCCGAGGCAGCAGCAGGCGGTGCACGCTGCGTGTGCCGCCCTGGAAGAGGGCGGGGGCGAGTTCCTGCTCCACGGCGTTACCGGAAGCGGGAAGACCGAAGTGTATATGCATGTCATTGAGGCCTGCCGGAAAAAGGGCCGGTCTGCGCTGGTGCTGGTTCCGGAGATCGCGTTGACGCCCCAGATCATGGCCCAGTTCGCGGCGCGCTTCGGCGACGACGTCGCGCTTCTGCACAGCCGTCTTTCTGCGGGCGAACGGCTGGACGAGTGGGAGCGCATCGTCACCGGAAAGGCAAAGGTGGTCATCGGCGCGCGCTCGGCCGTGTTCGCGCCGCTTCGGGACATAGGCGTCATCGTGGTGGACGAGGAACAGGAAAACAGCTACCATTCCCAGATCCGTCCGCGCTACCATGCCGCCGATATCGCGCGCGAACGCATGAAAGCGCACGGGGCGGTGCTGATGCTGTGCAGCGCGACGCCTTCGCTTGAAACGTACCACCGCGCCCTGCAGGGGAGGGCGCGGCTCATCCGCCTGCCGCAGCGGGTGCAGGAGCGCCCGCTTCCCACGGTAGAGGTCGTGGATATGCGCGAGGAAATAAAGCGCGGGAACCGATCGGTTTTCAGCGCCGCGCTGTACCACCGCATGAAGGAGACCCTGGAGCGCGGCGAGCAGGCCATGCTGTTCGTCAACCGCCGCGGGTATTCCACGCAGATCGTGTGCCTGCACTGCGGGAAGGCGCTAAGGTGCGGCCAGTGCGACGTTTCGCTCACGTTCCATCAGAACCCGCCGCGCGCGCTGTGCCATTATTGCCATAAAGAGTATCCCCTGCAAAAAACATGCCGCCATTGCGGCGCGGAATATTTCCAGTACCAGGGCGTGGGCACGCAAAAGGTCGAAAAACAGATGCTCTCGCTTTTCCCGGATGTTTCCCTGATCCGCATGGACCTGAACACGATGCAGAAAAAGGACGCGCATGTAAAGGCGCAGCAGGATTTTGAAACAGGCCGCGCGCAGGTGCTCATCGGCACGCAGATGATCGCCAAGGGCCTGGACTTTAAAAACGTCGCGCTTGTGGGCGTAGTCGCGGCGGATGCGACCCTGCTCCTGCCCGATTACAAGAGCGCGGAGCGCGCGTTCCAGCTTATCACGCAGGTTGCGGGGCGCGCGGGGAGGGGCGACGTGCCCGGACGGGTGGTGGTGCAGACCTATAACCCGGACCATCCGGCGATCCTGTGCGCCAAGGAGCAGGATTACGAGCGCTTTTACCGAGGGGAGATCACTGCGCGCAGGGCGTGCCTGTATCCGCCGTTTGCGGCGTTTGCGCGGTATCTTGTGACCGGAGAGGACCGGCACGCGGTCAAGACGGGCGCCGCTTCGCTCTATGGCGCGCTTCAGGCGGCGTTTTCAAGGGACGATGCGGTAAAACCGCTCCTGTTCCGTGCATCCCCTGCGCCTTTGGAGCGCATCCGCGGGGTGTGGCGCTACGAGATCGTGCTGAAATTCTATGAGGACGACCTTGCACAATGTACCCCTGTGCTGTGGGAAACCCTGCGCTGCGCACCTGTGCAGGGATGCCGTTTTGATTTGGAGATACGGCCCGTGAATATGGTATAATACAAAAGAACTGCAAGCTAGCTGAAAGGAACGAGAAGAATGGCTTTACGGAATATACTGGTGGACGACGACCCTGTCCTGCGCAAGAAGTCACGCCCGGTGGACAGGATCGATATGCGCGTGCGCATGCTTTTGGACGATATGATGGAAACGCTGCATCACGAGGACGGCGTCGGCCTGGCCGCGCCGCAGGTGGGCGTGCTTAAAAGAATCGTTGTGATCGATACGGGCGAGGTCTTGCTGGAGATGATTAATCCCGAAATCATCGAAACCGAGGGCGAGGAAATGGATAACGAGGGGTGTCTCAGCCTGCCCGGGCGCGTGGGCGTCGTTCCGCGTCCGGTGCGCGTACGCGCACGCTATACGGACAGGGAGGGCAGAAAAACGGAAATCGAGGGCGAGGGCCTGCTTGCGCGGGCTATCTGCCATGAATTCGACCATTTAAACGGCGTGCTCTTCATCGACCGCGCCGTGGAAATGCTCGAGCCGGATGAACCGGAAGAAGATTAGACGGCGCAAGGAGGAAAACGCATGCGTATCTGCTTTATGGGCACGCCTGATTTCGGCGTCAAATCGCTGGACAGGCTGATACAGGAAAAATTTGACGTGTGCGCCGTGATCACCCAGCCCGACCGTCCTGCCGGCCGCGGGAAGAAGCTGCAGCCTTCGCCCGTCAAGGCGCTGGCGCAGGAACACGGTATTTTGGTGCTGCAGTTTGAACGGGTGCGCTCCCCAGAAGCCATAGACGCTCTGCGCGCACTTGCGCCCGACGTGTGCGTGACGGCGGCGTTCGGGCAGATACTGAGCAAAGAGTTTCTGAGCATACCCCCGCTGGGCGTCATCAATGTGCACGGCTCGCTCCTGCCCAGGTACCGCGGGCCGGCGCCCATACAATGGGCCGTTATCAACGGCGAGACCGTGACGGGCATTACCACCATGTACACCGATACCGGTGTGGATACCGGCGATATCCTTTTGCAGCGCCCATTGGAGATCGGCCCGGACGAGACGGCAGGGGAACTGTTTGGGCGCATGGCCGCGCTGGGAGCCGATGTGCTCACAGAATCGCTGTTCCTGCTCCAAAGCGGCAGGGCGCCGCGCAAACCGCAGAACCATGCGCAATCCACGCATTTTCCTATGATTAAAAAAGAAATGGCCAGGGTGGACTGGAAAAGGGGCGCGAAGGCCATATGCGATCTGGTTCGCGGCATGCACCCGTGGCCGCTTGCGTATACCGCCTGCGTCAAAACGGACATCAAGCTGCACAGGGTAAGGGCGGCGGAGGGCAGCGGCCATCCTGGCGAGGTTTTATCAGCGCATCCGAAAAAGGGTCTTTTTGTAGCGGCAGGACAGGGCGCGGTGGAGATACTCGAACTGCAGGCGCCCGGATCAAAGCGCATGGATGCATCGTCTTATCTGCTGGGGCATGCGATACAGGAAGGCATCATATTAGGCGGGGAGGCTGACGATGCAGGGAATTGAAACGCGCAAGACGGCGCTTGACCTGCTGATGGAAGTGGACCGGGAAGGGGCGTACTCGAATCTCGCGCTCAAAAAGGCGTTACAGGAAAAGGCCTTTAACACGCGGGATACGGCGTTCATCACCGGGCTGTTCTACGGCACGCTCGAGAATTTGCTGCGCATCGATTACATCATTGGGCTTTATGCCAAAAACGGGCGCGTGCACCGTGTGGTGCGGTGCGCCCTCAGGCTGGGGATCCAGCAGTTACTGTTCATGCGCGTGCCCGCAGCGGCGGCGATTGATACAAGCGTCGAGCTGGTGCGCCTTGCGGGCAAGAGGCAGCTCTGCGCTTTTACAAACGCGGTGCTCCGGCAGGTGGAGGCCAATAAGGATAGCATCCCCTATCCCGATCAGGCCGAAGACCCCGCCCGCTATCTGAGCGTGATGTACAGCTGCCCGGAAGACATTACCGAGATGTGGCTGGAAACATACGGGTTCGCGTTTACGCAGGATATGCTTGCCTACCGCGCGGTGCCGGGCGTGAGCACGGTCCGCGCGAACCTGAGCAAGACGACGGCTCCGCAATTAGCGTCGGACCTGATGGCCCAGGGCGCCCGCGTGGAACGCGCAAGGTATTACCTTAACGCGTTTTCGGTGCGCGACCTGGGGAACATTGCGGAAAACCCGCTGTTTCTGCAGGGGCAGTTCAGCGTGATGGGGGAAGCGTCCATGCTGGCCGTGCATGCTCTGGACCCAAGGCCCGGCCAGAGGATACTGGACGCCTGTGCGGCGCCGGGCGGAAAAACCGCGTACATCGCGGAGCTGATGGGAAGCAGGGGAACGCTTTATGCGTGGGACAGGCACCCGCACCGCGTGCGGCTCCTCAGGTCCACGCTCCTGCGCATGGGGTTTGGGGATGTTGAGGTGGACGCGCGGGATGCGACGCGGCAGGACCCGGCTTTGGAAGGCGCACTGGACGCCGTCCTTGTCGACGCGCCCTGCTCGGGGCTCGGCGTGATGCTGGGCAAGCCGGATATCCGCCTGAACAAATGCGTGGAGGGCATTGCGACGCTTGCGCGCGTGCAGGGTGCGCTTCTGGACGCGGTATGCGCCTGCCTGCGCCCCGGCGGCGTGCTGGTCTACTGCACCTGTACGATTTCCCGCGCCGAAAACGAGGAGGTCGTGACGCGGTTTCTGCAAAGGCATCAGAACTTCGCGCCCGATAGCTGGGGCCGCCTTCTGCCTCCGGGCATGGACGCCGGCCGCGTCCGCAACGGCTGCCTGCAGCTTTTTCCGCATATGGACGGTACGGACGGATTCTTTGTGGCGAGGCTGGTGAAAAGGCATGGATAAACCGCAGCTGCTGGGAATGCCGCTACCTGAGCTTACATCGTTTGTCGAGAGCCTGGGGGAGCGCGCGTTCCATGCGCGCCAGATACGGTCCGCGCTGCTCAGGGGATGTACGTTTGGTGAAATGACGGAACTGTCAAAGCCGTTTCGTGCCCTGCTCGAAGCGCATGCGAGCACTGGCATCCCCACAATCGTGACGAAGCTGGAGTCCGGGAGGGATGAGACCGTCAAATTCCTGTTTGCTTTAGCTGACGGGCAGGCGGTCGAAAGTGTGCTGATGGCCTACAAGCACGGGAATACGCTCTGCATTTCCACACAGGTAGGGTGCGCGATGGGGTGCGCGTTCTGCGCCTCGGCTGTGGGCGGAAAGGTACGCGATCTGAGCGGTTCCGAGATGCTCGGGCAGGTGGTTGCCGCCGGTACGTATGTCAGGAAAACGCGCGAACTGGCGGCGGGGCGGCGCGCCATCGACAACGTTGTGCTCATGGGCAGCGGTGAACCGCTGGACAACTTTGACAATGTCGTGTCTTTCCTGCGCATGCTCAGCGACCCGGAAGGCCCCTGCCTGAGCCTCAGGCATGTATCGGTATCCACATGCGGTTTGCCGCAGCGCATGCGCGCGTTGACGGATGAAGGCCTTAGCGTCACGCTTTGTATCTCTTTGCATGCGCCGAACGACCATATACGCAAAAAGATTATGCCGGTAGCTTCAGCCTACCCAATCGAAGAAGTGATCAAAGCGGCGCGGTACCATGTGCAGCGGACCGGCCGCAGGGTAATATTTGAGTATATCCTCATTGATGGAATCAATGATAGAATAGAGCATGCAAGAGAACTGGCCGCGCGTTTGCGGGGCCTGCAATGCCACGTGAACCTCATCGCGTACAATCCGGTGGACCACGCCGGGGTCAGCGCGCCTTCGCAAAGGGCCATGCAGCAGTTTGAGCAGGAGCTTACGCGCGCGCATATATCCTGTACCAGGCGGCGCGTGCTGGGGGCCGACATCGAGGGCGCGTGCGGACAGCTCAGAAGGCGCACGCTTGAAAACGGGGCCGGGGGAATTAAAGGAGACAAAGCATGATCTATTGCGCACGGAGCCATACCGGCAATCACCGCAAACGCAATGAAGACAGCTATCATATACCTGAGGACATCGCTGCAAAGAGCCTTTTCGTCATTGCGGACGGGATGGGCGGTTTCAGTTACGGGAACGCGGCCAGCCGCGCCACGGTGGACGCGGTGGTGAAAACCATGCAGGGGGAGAGCAGGGCATTGCCTGTGCGCATGATTTTCGATGCCGCCAATGCTGCGAACATCCTCGTCAGGAGGATTGCGCAGAAGGTTGGCAGGAACACGGCCATGGGTTCGACATTGACGCTCGCGCTCGTTGAGGGCAGGCAGATTTACGTGGGCAACGTCGGAGACAGCCGCGCCTATCTGCTGGACGCAGAGAAGCTGTGCTGCATCACGCGCGACCATACGTATGTGGACGAATTGGTGCGCGCCGGTATGATAACGCCAGGGGAAGCGCGTACGCACCCGCAGCGCCACGCTATCACCCGCGCGATCGGCATACGGGAACGCGTGGATATCGACGTTTTCGAGGTGCAGTGGGAGGCGGGCGACGTGCTGCTGCTTTGCTCGGACGGCCTGTCCAACCACGTGGAGGACGCGCAGATCGAGCGGATGCTCAGGAACCGCGGAGACCTTGAAACCGTTGCGGACGCCCTGATCGAAACGGCGCTTGATAACGGCGGCGAAGACAATATCACCGTAGTGCTGGCACAAAACACCGGCCCTGAAAAGAGGGAGGTGCGGGCATGACCGGTACGCTGCTGCTGGGCCGGTACCGGCTCAAAGAACAGATTGGCTCGGGCGGCATGGCGAATGTATACCTTGCGCGCGACGAGCAGGAAAAGACGGATGTCGCCGTCAAGGTGCTCAAGGAGGAACACACGCAGAACGAGGCGCTGCTGGAACGTTTCGAAAGCGAGGCGCAGACCGGCAGGATGCTGTGCCATGAGAATATCGTGCGCGTGTTCGATACGGGAGAAGAAGACGGCAAACACTTTATTGTGATGGAACTGGCGCGCGGCATCACGCTCAAGGAAGTGATCAAGGAGCACATACAGCTCGACACTGACGCGTGCATCAACATCGCGGTGCAGGTGCTCAGAGCGCTTTCCTACGCGCACGAAAAAGGCGTGGTACACAGGGATATCAAGCCGCACAACATATTATTGCAGGCCAACGGCTGCGTAAAAGTGTATGATTTTGGCATCGCGCAGACCATCGGGGAACGGGGCTGCGACGAGGAGAGCACGAACGTGATGGGCACGGTGTACTACCTTTCGCCGGAGCAGGCGCGGGCCGAGGCGGCGGAGGTTCGCAGCGACATCTATTCTTTGGGCATCACGCTCTTTGAGATGCTCACGGGCACTCTGCCTTTTGAGGGGACCTCGGTTATCGAAGTGGCGAAAAGGCACCTGTACGAAGAAGTGCCCGCCCCCCTGAGCGTCAATCCTGAAATCCCCAGGAGCCTGAACGATATTGTACGGCGCGCAACACGCAAGAACCCGAAACTGCGCTACAGGAACGCGCAGGAAATGATGAAGGACTTGCTGCGCGCACAGCAGGAGCCTGATGGGGATTTCGTCGTTGTCAAGGAAGAGGCGTTGCCTTTTGTCCGTACGGAGACGGAGGAACCGCAGCCTGACCGGGTGAAGCGGCGCATTTACTGTATCGTCGGCTTGGTTCTGGTATTTGTTCTGGGAACGATTGCCGTCCTCCTGTTCGGGAGCACCCTGTTTTCGCCCCATGAGGCGGGAGAAAAAGTAGTTGCCGTAATAGGCCTGAAACAGAGCGCAGCGGAAGAAAAACTCAAGAGCATGGGATTTACGGCCGATGTGATCATCGAACCGGATTCCGATGAACCCGAAGGCACGGTATTGAGGCAGGAGCCCGCCGAGGGCGAGACCCTTGCCGAAGGCGGGACCGTACGCATTTACGTGAGCGGGGGCGTGGCGACGGTGACCATGCCGAACGTACTGGACATGAAGCTCTCGGACGCGAAAAACATCATCGCGCAGAACAATCTCATGCTGGGCGACGTTATACCGGTAACCAGCGATGCGCCAAGCGGATATGTCATCGGTCAGAATCCGAAGCCAGGGGAAGACATTCTTCCCAATACGCAGGTCGATATCTGGGTGAGTATCGGATCGGAACAGACGCCGGCTGGGACGGTGCAAACGCCTGCGGAGGAACCGTGATGCAGGGGATTATTGTAAAAGGCGTGGGCGGGTTTTACACCGTGGAGGCGCAGGACGGCGCCCTGCATGTGTGCCGCGCGCGCGGGCGGTTCAGGAGCGAGGGCGTCAAACCGCTGGCGGGGGACGAAGTGGAGTTCACGCCCGCGACGGACGCATCGGAGGGGCGCATCGATGCCATAGGGGAACGGAGGAATGCGTGGACGCGCCCGCCGGTAGCAAACATTGATAAACTCGTCATCGTGCTTTCGGCCCACTGGCCGAGGCCCGATCTTCTGTTATGCGACAAACTGCTCATCAACGCCATGCGCAAGGATGTCCCGGCGGTTGTCTGCGTCAACAAATGCGACGTTGCGCAGGCGGAGGCTGTCCGTGCAATAAAAGAAGAATATGCGCATTGCGGGCAGCCGGTCATATGCACTTCGGCGCAGACGGGCGCGGGGCTTGATGCGCTGCGCTCGGAACTCTCGGGCTGCGTTGCGGGACTTGCGGGGCAGTCGGGCGTCGGGAAGTCGTCGCTGTTGAATGCGCTGGTTCCCGGGCTGAACCTCGAAACGGGCGGCCGTGCGGCGCGGACCGAGCGCGGAAAGCATACGACGCGCCACGTGGAGCTTCTCAAGCTCCCCGGGGGCGGACGCGTGGTGGATACGCCGGGTTTCAGCCTGCTGGAGCTCGACGACATGCTCCCCGGGGACCTCGGAGCGTATTACCCCGAGTTTTCCCCGCATGGCAGCCGGTGCGCATGCAAAGCCTGCCTGCACGACAAAGAGCCGGACTGCGGCGTCAAAGCGGCGGTGGAGGACGGGAAAATACCTTTGGGACGCTATGAACGGTATAAAGAAATACTTCACATACTTTTGGAAAGCAGGAGGAAACGCTATGATTAAAATTGCACCATCAATCCTTTCGGCCGATTTTGCCGCAATGGGAGAAGCGGTGGACATGCTCGGGCGCTGGGGCGCGGACCTGGTGCACTGCGATGTCATGGACGGCGTGTTCGTCCCCAACATCACGTTCGGCCAGGGCATGATTGCCGCGCTGAAAAAACGGACGAAGCTGCCGCTGGACGTCCACCTGATGATCGACGCACCCGAGCGCTACGTGGACAGCTTTATCGATGCGGGCGCGGACATCCTTACGTTCCATGTGGAAGCGTGCACGCATCCGCACCGCACGCTGCAGGCCATCAGAAGCCGCGGCGTGAAATCGGGACTGGTATTAAACCCTGGAACGCCGGTGGAAGCGCTGGACTATCTGTATGAGGAAGTTGACATGATCCTGTTCATGTCCGTAAACCCCGGCTTTGGCGGACAGGCTTTTATCCCGTCGGTGGCGCGCAAGGTCGAAATTGCGGCGAACGAGATAGCGAAGCGCAGCCTGACCGTGGATATAGAGGTCGACGGCGGCGTAAACGATAAAAACGCGCCCATGCTCATAAGCGCCGGTGCGAACGTGCTGGTGGCAGGCAGCGCGGTATTCCTGGCAAGCGTTCCCGCAGATATGATTAAAAAACTTCGGGGAGAATGAAATCTTGAAAGCGTTGGTATTGGGGGCGGGTACACCGCCCCCTTGTGACCTTATTCAAAAACACATGCTGGATGCAGAGCTTATCGTATGCGCGGACGGCGCGCTGAACTGGGCCGCGGAATACGGCATAAGGCCCCATGCCGTGGTTGGGGATATGGATTCCGCGAAAATCCAAAAACTGCTGGAACTGGAAGAAAACGGCGTGAAGGTCATGCGCCTGAACAGGCGTAAGGATGAGACCGACGCGCAGGAAGCCGTGGACTATGCGCTTTCAGCCGGCGCGTCCGAGGTCGTCCTGCTGGGCATGAGCGGCTCGCGCCTTGACCATACGCTCGCCAACATCCATCTGCTCGTACGCATAGAGAAAAACGGGGCAAAGGGGCGTTTGTGCGACGCGCACAACGAGATACACGTTGCCTGCGCACCCATTGAGCTCTGTGCCCGCAAGGGAACGCTTCTGTCCATCCTCCCTCTTTCCGGCGCCGCCGCTATACAAAGCCTTGAGGGCCTGGAGTATCCGCTTGACAACGCCGTGCTCCATCTCGAATTCCCGCGCGCCATAAGCAATGTTTTTGAAAAGGACTGTGTAAAAGTAAACGTGGCAAACGGCTGGGTTGCGATTTTTCTTTCCAGGGATTAAAAATTGGTATCATTCCGCGTCTCCCGTGAGTATGATGGTAAAGAAAGCGCGGGAGTTGACGCCAATGCATATAAGAAGATGTTTCCGAAGGCCGAACCGGTTCTGGCGCATTACTTGCGCTGTGCTGGGAGCCATCGTGATCGCATGTATTCTTCCGTTTTGGCTTGTTTGTGGCTTCCTGGGCGCGGCTCTTGCGTTTGCGGTGTGCATTTTACTGAAATGGCAATAGCAAAACGGTTGGGAGGTGAGAGTCATGAAGATCATCTGCTTCAGGGCACCCCGATTGCTACGCAACATTTTGAGGATTTTTGTGCATCAATAACGCAGGAGGAAGCACCCTTGGCGGGCGGAAGGCCGCGCGGCGTGGCCGATGTCCGTTTGCAAAAAGTGGGAGCAAATAGGCCAGAGAAAATTCTTTTTTACCTATCCTGATCATATAATGTGATACAGAAACTGTTCCATCAGCAGGCAAATCCAAAGTGGATTTGTCTGCTGGTTTGCTTTGACGCAAAACAAACGCCCACCGGAATAATAAGCGGACTTTGCCTGCTTTATCTGAAAGGACGCGTGAAAGCAAAAGAAACCATTGATTTCAATGGTTTCCGGCCTTTATAAAGGTGGATCGCGCTATATGGAGCGTTCCACTTTCCCCGAACGCAGGCACCGCGTGCATACGTTCATGCGCACGGGCGTTCCGTTGCTGTTTACGCGCACCCTCTGCAGGTTGGGCGACCAGGTCCGCTTCGTTTTCCGGTGCGAGTGGCTGACCTGGTTGCCTGCCACTACGCTTTTATCGCAAACTGCGCAGCGTCTTGCCATGTTTTTCCACCTCCTAGCATCGCGTGTACGCAAGCCGATTTTCAAACAAATGTATTTTACCACCCACACGCATGTTTGGCAAGAGAATTCATGCCGGCGTATGGTATGGAGTCGCGGATGCGTGGAAAAACTTGCAGTAAAGGCCATAATACAGTACAATACCGTTATGGTTATTGTAACAAAGCGTTACAGGAATGGAGGTTGAAGAATGGGAGCAACCTTGACCAATGCATTGGGTAAGATCGAGCTTGCAGACGGTGTGATAGCGTCTATTGCGGGGAGTACCGCAACCGAATGCTACGGCGTGGTCGGCATGGCATCGTTATCGGCGGCTGACGGGATTGCGGATTTGTTAAAGCGCGAAAGCATGGGCAAAGGCGTACGTGTTTTGGTTCAGAATAGTATACTCACTATTGATATGGGTGTCATTATAGAATACGGGGTATCGATTGCAACCGTAGCATCCAACGTTATCGACAATGTAAAGTTCAATGTGGAATTATTAACCGGAATGCAGGTTGACAAGGTGAACGTGACGGTAAAGGGGATTCGCGTGTAGCCTTCATGGAACAGGAGGTGTGCGATCGTTGTCGCACGAATTGATTGACGGTACTCTGCTCAGGGAAATGATCCTGTCAGGTGCCGCCGTGTTAGAGAAAAACAAAGCGGATATTGACGTATTGAACGTGTTTCCGGTGCCCGACGGCGATACCGGAACGAATATGAACATGACCATGGTTTCGGCCGTAAAAGAAGTGAACGCGGTGAAGAGCAGCTCGGCGCAGGATGTGGCCAAAGCGCTTGCGGCAGGCTCGCTGCGCGGCGCGCGCGGCAACTCGGGCGTCATCCTCTCCCAGATATTCCGGGGCTTTGCCCGGGGTATGGACGGGCACGGGGCCATAAACGCAAGGCAGCTTGCGCAGGCGTTTGACGACGGCGTCAAATCGGCCTATAAGGCGGTAATGCGGCCCAAGGAAGGCACCATGCTCACCGTAGCGCGGTATTCGGCCGCGCAGGCGATGGAGCGTGCAAGGGCCGGCGGCACCGTATACGATGTTATGAACGCTGTGGTCGACAGCGGGGAATACATTCTCGCCAAGACGCCGGAAATGCTGCCTGTTTTAAAGCAGGCAGGGGTTGTGGACGCCGGGGGCAAGGGCCTTCTGCTCATCTACAAGGGATTCAGGAGCGCGTTGTTCGGCGAAGCCGTGGATACCGTTCAGGAAGAAACGCAGCAGCGGGCGGCCATAGGGAGCGACAACGCCGACATTATTAAACGGGATATCGGCGAAATCGCCTTCGGCTATTGCACCGAGTTTTTCATCCAGCGTATCAAAAAGGCGGTAAACGACACCACGCTGAACACGCTGCGCGCTAAGCTGGAAAAAATTGGCGATTCCGTGGTAGTCGCTGGCGATGATATGCTCATCAAGGTACACGTGCATACGAACGCGCCCGATAAGGCGCTGCAGCACGGCCTGGAGCTGGGCGAATTGGACCAGGTCAAGATTGACAACATGTGGGAACAGAACCGCAGGCTCAAAGCAGAGGGCGGCATTGAGGAGCCAAAAGTCTATGCGCTGGTGGCGGTGGCCATGGGCGAGGGGTTTGTGGAGATCATGAAGGACCTGAACGTCGACAAGATCATTTGTTGCGAGCAGACGATGAACCCCAGCATTGAGGAGATCTACAACGCAATCGAGGCAACCGGCGCGGAAAACGTCTTCTTCTTCCCCAACAACAAGAATGTTTTCCTGGCCGCGCAGCAGGCCGCCGAGCAGGTGGTGGAAAAGCTCGGGAAAAAGGTCTACGTCGTCCCCACTTATTCCATACCTCAGGGCATCGGCGGCGTACTGGCCTTCCATCCTGAAGCTGGCTTTGAAGAGAACGTCGAGCGTATCAACAACGCGATCGAGCAGGTGTATTCGGGGTATATCACCTATGCGGTCAGGGACTCGGTGATGGACGATAAATCCATCAAAAAGGGCGATTATCTGGGCATAGGCAACGGGCAGCTGCTCGAATCGGGCAGCGATATGGAGAAGGTCATCTTCGACCTGTTAAAAAGGCTGGTTCAGGACCCGGACGGCGTCATTACCGTGTACTACGGGCAGGATGTGCCGGAGGAGGATGCACGGGCGCTTGCGGACCGCATCGAGGAAGCGTATCCTGAATGCGACGTCGATATCTATAACGGCGGACAGCCGCTGTACTATTATATCTTTTCCGTGGAATAATATATTTATCTTTCAGTAAAACGATTTCGCCCTGGCCGTTACCAAGCGGCCGGGGCTTTGTTTAAACGAACGGGAGTGAGACTGTGGATACGGCCGGACTGGACAGCATAAGCGGCATAGGCCCGGCGCGCAAAAAAGCGCTGATGGAAGCGGGCATTCAAACGGCAGGCGACCTTTTGAATGTTTTGCCGCGCACGTACCAGGACTGGTCGGCCGCCGTACCCGTGTCCTCGCTGACCTCGGGGAGCGACGCGCTGGTACGCCTGCGCGTCGTGACGCAGCCGTCCGTATCGTATCCGCGCAGGAACCTTTCGGTCGTTCGCGCCTGGGGCGAGGATAAAACGGGCAGATGCCTGCTGCAGTGGTTCAACCGGCACTATGTCAAAAACAGCCTCAGGCGCGGTCAGGAATACTATTTTTACGGGCGTGTAAACGCGTGGCACGGCATGGCCCTTGTCAACCCTTCCTATATGGAGACCGGCAAGGAACTGCCCGGGCTGGTACCCGTATATCCGAAAATCGGCTCCGTTTCCCCGGCAACGCTCCGCGGCTTTGTCCACCAGGCGCTCAAAATCTGCGGCACGCCTCCCGAGACACTTCCGGCCGGATGGCCCGAGCGCCTCGGGCTTATGGGGTACGCCGAGGCGGTACAAAACGTCCATTTCCCTAAAGACATGGACGCGCTCTTAAAAGCCAGGGAACGCATGACGTTTGACTCGCTCCTCCTTTTTCAGCTGGCTGTGGAGATGCTGAGAATAAAGCGCGCGCAGCAAAAAGGGCGCGCGATGGCATTCGATATGGAGCGGGTCCTGCAAAAAAGCCAGCAGCTACCCTATCCGCTCACGGGCGCACAGAAACGCGTGCTCATGGAGGTCCTTGGAGACATGCAAAAGGCGTCGCCCATGGCGCGGCTGGTACAGGGAGATGTGGGTTCGGGCAAAACCGTGGTGGCGCTTTTATGCGCGTATGCCGCGGTATGCGCCGGGTATCAGGCCGCCCTGATGGCGCCGACGGAGATACTCGCTTTTCAGCATTACCGCACCGCGCTCGAGTTTTTCAAAGGAAGCGGCGTTCATGTTGAGTTTCTCTCGGGCGCTCTTACAGCGAGCGAGAAGAAGCAGGCGGCTGCGCGCATCGCAAGCGGAGAGGCGCATGTGGCCGTCGGGACGCATGCGCTGATACAAAAAGGCGTTTCGTTCAGGGCGCTGGGACTGGCTATCGCGGACGAGCAGCATAGGTTCGGCGTGATGCAGCGCACCGCGCTGGAAGAAAAAGGCGAGATGTGCGATGTGCTCGTGATGTCGGCGACGCCTATCCCGCGTACGCTGGCGCTCATTCTATACGCCGATATGGACATCAGCGTCATCGACGAACTGCCGCCGGACAGGAAAAAAACGAAGACGCATCTCGTTCTGCCCGACCGCAGGGCGGACATGTACGCTTTCATTAAAAAGCAGGCGCTTCTGGGCGGGCAGGCATACGTGATCTGTCCGCTGGTGGAGGAAAGCGAGGAAATAGACGCGCTATCCGCGGCGCAGGTGTTTGAAGAACTGAAAAACGGGCCGTTAAAAGATGTGAAAGTGGGGCTAATACACGGACGGATGCCCGCCAGGAAAAAAGAGGAGATGATGGAAGCCTTTAAGGACGGGAGCATTCAGGCGCTCGTGTCCACAACGGTGGTGGAAGTCGGCGTGGATGTACCCAACGCCACGGTGATGGCGGTGGAAAACGCGGAACGTTTCGGGCTTGCGCAGCTGCACCAGCTGCGCGGCCGCGTGGGACGCGGCGGCAGGGAATCGTATTGCTTCCTGTTGCCCGGAAGCGGCACGGCGGATGTATTGGCCCGCCTGAATGTACTTGTAGAGAGCAGCGACGGTTTTGAGGTTGCGCGGCGCGATCTTATGCTCAGAGGCCCGGGTGAATTCTTCGGCACACGCCAGCATGGAGCGCTGCCCTGGCCGGGCGACGGCGTGTGCGATATGCGCATGGTCCGCGCCGCTCAGGCTGCGGCGCAGGCCATACTGGCACTTGATAAAAACGATCCCCTTTTTCAACGCATGACGGGCCTTTGCCGCGCACGCTACCAAATGTTTCTTGAGCATGCTCTTTTTCATTAGGCCGTCGACAAACCCCACTGGGGTTTATCGAACGGATTTCCTGGCGGTCAAAATGCCGCTCATGGCGCCATCTTTTTACTGCTCACTCCGGGACCCCCGCAAAGCGAAGCTTTGGGGGGATAAGGAGGAGGCAACGAAGCGTGCGAGCTTTCACGCTTTACGCGTGGGAAGCGAGCGGAGCGAAGTTTGCTCCGACGCTCTGCCGCACATGTCATCAGATTGGATTGAAAGTGGGGGATTGCGATCCCCGTTTTTTTAACAAGCTAAAAAAATGCCTTCATTATTCCTGCATATATATTTAGGAAGCAAAGAAGAAACACAGCGCTGAAAGGGCGTTTTTTTCTGTTTGAAATTGCATCGGCGTATTGGCTGGTTATTCCATATTATCATAATAATTCCCAGCGTATATTTTAAATTGCTGGATAAATTAATAGTGCACGAAAAAAACGTGCAGGAAATATTAAAGGAGGTGAAACAACGTGCCTAGCAGAAACAAGAAACTTGTTCCCGAGGCCAAAGAGGCTCTCAACAACATGAAATACGAGGTTGCTAACGAAATCGGCGTGAACCTGAAGCAGGGATACAATGGTGACCTGACTTCCAAGCAGAACGGTTCGGTCGGTGGCGAAATGGTTCGCCGCATGATCCAGCAGCAACAGAACCAGATGAAGGGCGGGCAGTTCCCGAGCTAACGTAAACTATCGCAAACAATTGGGGCCAGAAACCCCGCATATCAAGGGAGACGCATAAAACTTTGGACAGCTCCCGTGTCTGAAACCGGAAAGCGCCGGATACTTCAAAGAGTCGCTCATGGCAGCGCAGTGATTTGAGAAAATGCTAGAATGGCGGCTACCCTTTCAGCTCAGGGCGGTTTAAAGCCCGAATGAGTACTGTCCGGTGTTCTGCATCGGAAGATGCAAAACTGCGAAATCCCGCAAAGAACCTGCATTGTATGCAGGTTCTTTGCTATGCAGGTGGCAATATTTATATTGACACAGCTGGGTGGATGCGGTAAAATGCACTGGTACGGCGTTGCGACACCGCACCACCGTGCTAAAGCATATCCGGGAGGGTAAGCCCATGACACAATACAGCAGGCAGACGCCGGAGGGCGTACAGGATTATCTGCCGGTCGAGTGCTACAACAAGACCAGGATCGAAAAAAAGATGGCGGAGTGTTTTCACCTGAGCGGATACGATCAGGTGGACCTGCCGGTATTTGAATATATGGACGTGTTTGCAACCGGAGTCGGGTCGGTCCGGGTTGAGAAGATGATCAAGTTCATCGACAACCAGGGGCGCATCCTGGTGTTGCGGCCGGACCTGACCGTACCCATCGCGCGCATGTCGTCCACGCGCATGAAGGATGCAAAAGCGCCGCTCAGGCTTTTCTATGTTGCGAATGCGTTCGGCACGAAGGATACCTCGCCCAACGCGCAAAAAGAATACACGCAGGCGGGCGTGGAACTCCTGGGTGTCCCCGGGCCGGAAGGCGACGCCGAGGTGATCGCGCTGGCAATTGAGACGCTCCTGGCGGCGGGGCTGGAAGGCTTTGCCATAGATATCGGGCAGGTGGAATTTTTCAAAGGCCTGATGGAAGAAGCGGGCCTGACCGGAGAGCAAAGCAGGGAGCTTCGGGAATACGTTGACCAGAAGAACATGCTTGCTATCGAGCTTTTTCTGAACGAAAACAAAATTAATTCGAAAGTCAAAGAGCGCATCATGCGGCTGCCGGCGCTGTACGGCAAGGAAGAAGTCCTTGATAACGCGATGGCCCTGACGCAAAGTGAAAGGGCGTTGTCCGCGCTTGCGACCCTGCGGCAGGTCTACGAGTACCTCAAAGCGTTCGGCCTGGCCGGGTATGTCACGTTTGACCTCGGGATGCTCTACAGCACCGATTATTACACCGGACTGATTTTCAGGGGCATAACCGATTATCTGGGCGCGCCCATCCTGTCGGGCGGGAGGTACGACACGCTCACCGGTGACTTCGGGTGCAGCAGGGAGGCGACCGGCTTTGCGATAGGCGTAAAACGCGTGCTCATCGCGCTGGAGCGGCAGGGGTGCATGGAGCCGCTACCCCGTATTGACGCTGTTATTTCGGCGGTGCCGGAGAAGCTGGGCGAAGCCTATGCATACGCCAACACCCTGAAAGAAAACGGCAGCCGCGTTGTTGTGGCGTGGGAGCTTGATGCGCGGCAACTCGAAGCCTACGCGCGGGAGATCTATGCGCAGGCCATATATTTCGACTGAAACGGGGGATGAACATGAAGCCCATCACGTTTGCGCTGGCAAAAGGGCGGCTGGCCGATCAGACGGCAGACCTGCTGGAAAAATGCGGCATAGGCTGCGCCGACCTTCGGGCTGACAGCCGCAGGCTCATCATAGAAGACGAAAAGAACGGATACCGGTTTTTGCTGGTAAAACCCAGCGACGTTCCGACGTACGTCGAATACGGCGTGGCCGATTTGGGCGTTGCGGGCAAGGATAGCATCATGGAAGCGAACTTTCCGCTCTATGAAATGCTTGACTTGAAGGTAGGAAAGTGTAAACTGTCAATAGCGGGTTTTCCGGACGCGCGCGAAAAGCAGGTGACGTCGGCTGTCAAGCGCGTTGCCACCAAATACCCCAACATCGCACGGCGCTATTACCAGTCGCAGGGAGAAACGATCGAGGTCATCAAGCTCAACGGTTCGGTGGAACTGGGGCCGCTGCTCAACCTGTCCGACGAGATACTCGACATCGTGGAGAGCGGGCGGACGCTTAAGGAAAATGGGCTGGTGGTGCTAAAAGACATTTTTGAGATCTCGGCGCGCGTTGTGGTGAACCGGGTGAGCCTCAAGACCAAGGGCGAACGGATCAACGCCGTGATCGACGCGCTGCGCGCGCAAGTGGAGGGAAACGCATGATACAGGTGCAGGATATCAGGGGGAAGGCGCTTGAGCCCGTCATCAACCGTTCCCAGCTTGAATATAAGGATGAACTCGAAAGCGTCAAAAAGATCATCGAAGCCGTCTGTAAAAACGGCGACGCGGCACTGTTTGACTATACGCAAAAATTCGATAAAATATTATGGGACAGCGAAACGGTGCAGGTTTCCAAAACCGAGATCGAATCGGCGTATGCAGCGGTATCCGGCGAACTGCTTTCAGCGCTCAGAAGAGCCGCAAAAAACATTTTGGCCTATCACGAAAAACAGCTGCGCATAACCTGGCTGGACATTCAGCCGGGGCGCGCGCTCGGGCAGCTCGTGCGTCCCCTGCAGCGGGTGGGCGTCTATGTGCCCGGCGGCACGGCCGCCTATCCCTCGACGGTGCTGATGAACACGCTGCCTGCGAAAGCGGCGGGCGTGGAGGAAGTGGTAATGGTCACGCCGCCCTATCCCGACGGGAGTCTGCCGCCGCTCACGCTGGTGGCCGCGGCCGAGGCGGGCGTGGACCGCATCTTTAAAATTGGCGGAGCGCAGGCGGTAGCTGCGCTGGCGTTCGGTACGCAGTCCGTGCCGCGCGTGGACAAGATCGTGGGGCCGGGGAATATCTACGTCGCGCTTGCCAAACGCGAGGTGTTCGGGCATGTGGGCATCGACATGATCGCAGGGCCGTCCGAAATTGTGGTGGTCGCCGACGCGAGCGCAAAGGCGCATTTCGTGGCCGCCGACATGCTCTCGCAGGCCGAACACGATACGATGGCCAGCGCCATGCTTATCACAGACTGCGAAGCCCTTGCCAAGGACGTATGCGCTCAGCTCGAAGCGCAGCTTGAAAAGCTCCCGCGCGCGGACATAGCGCGCGCGTCGGTGGACGGACACGGCCGCGTGTTTATCGTGGAGGACATGCGCCGCGCGGTGGAGCTTGCCAATCATATCGCGCCCGAACATCTGGAGCTGGCGGTTTCCGACCCGCACGCGCTGCTGGGGTATGTCAAAAACGCGGGCGCGGTATTTTTAGGCCATTATGCACCTGAGCCGCTGGGCGATTACTACGCTGGCCCGAACCATGTACTGCCCACGTCGGGTACGGCGCGGTTCTTTTCGCCGCTGGGCGTCGACCAGTTCATAAAAATGAGCAGCATCATCGATTATTCCAAAGAAGCGCTGGAGGGCGCGTGGCGCGACATCGACATGCTTGCACAGGCAGAGGGGCTGGATGCGCACGCGGGCGCGGTACGGATCCGCTTTGAAAGGGAGGATGGATAGCATGGAACGAAGGGCGGAGCTTTCACGCAAAACGACCGAAACCAGTATCTCCGTGGCGGTAAACATCGACGGGAGCGGCGTATACGATATTGAAACCGGCGTAGGCTTTTTCGACCACATGCTCGAGTTGTTCACGCGGCACGGCATGTTTAATCTCACGCTCACCTGTGACGGCGACCTGCATATTGACGCGCACCACAGCGTGGAGGACGCCGGTATCGTGCTGGGCAAGGCGATAGCTTCCGCACTGGGCGACAAGAAAGGGATAAACAGGTTCGGCACGGCGTTCGTACCCATGGACGAGGCGCTTTGCCAGGTGAGCCTGGATGTGAGCGGCCGCCCGTTTCTGGTGTATAATGCCCCGCCCATGCAGGAAAAGCTGGGCGCGTTTGACGCCGAACTCGTGGAGGAGTTTCTGCGCGCGCTGGCCGTGAATGCAGGGCTGACGCTGCACGTGCTCGTGCACTACGGAACCAACGCGCACCATATGATAGAAGGCGTATTCAAGGCGCTGGGGCGGGCGTGCCGTCAGGCTTTTGAGCCGGACACGCGTGCAAATGGGCAGATTCCTTCCACAAAAGGAACACTTGAACTTTAAATTAAACAAAGGAGTAAAAAATGCTGATCATTCCCGCAATAGATATCCGCGGCGGGCGGTGCGTGCGCCTGGTGCAGGGGATGGCCGAGAACGAAGTCGTATACTCGGAAGACCCTGTCGGGATGGCGCTTTCGCTTGAAGAAAAAGGGGCGAAGCTTTTGCATGTCGTCGACCTCGACGGCGCGATGCAGGGGTTTTCGGAAAACATCCCGATCATAAAGGAAATGGTGGAGGAGCTGTCGATCCCTATCCAGCTCGGCGGCGGCATACGCCATGCCACCGACATTATGCTGCGCCTGGGGCGCCTTAAGGTCCACCGCATCATACTGGGAACGATCGCCGCCGAAAAACCGGAGGTGGTTGCCTGGGCGGCCAAGGACTATCCGGGCCGTATCATCGTCGGGATCGACGCGCGTGAAGGCGTGGTGGCCGTGAAGGGCTGGATGGACGACGCTGTGGAACTCACCCCGCTTGAGCTTGCGCTGGAAGCCAAGGAAGCCGGGGTGGATACCGTCGTTTATACGGACATTTCCAAGGACGGCATGCTCCAGGGCCCAAACGTGGAGACCACCCGCAAACTTATCGAAGAAACCGGAATGAACATCATAGCTTCCGGCGGCGTAAGTTCAATGGATGACTTGAAAGCATTGGAGGAAGCGGGAGCTTACGGCGCCATCATCGGCAAGGCGATGTATGACGGCGTGCTGGATATCGAGGAAGCCTTGCGCATTTTTCCACAGGAATAGTTAAAACGAGGAGACGAACCGCAGATGCACACGCAACTTGAAAATATAAAATTTGGTACAGACGGGCTGGTGCCCGTAATCACGCAGGATGTAGATACGTTGGAAGTACTCATGTTCGCGTACATGAACAGGGAAGCATTGGAAATAACGCTCAAGGGGCCGTATGCCACCTATTTCAGCCGTTCGCGGCAGGCGCTCTGGACAAAGGGCGAAACATCAGGGAATCTGCAGGAAGTTGTTTCGGTGCGCTATGACTGCGATGCCGATACGGTGTTGCTTAGGGTCCGGCAAAGGGGCGTGGCCTGCCATACGGGGGCGCGCACCTGTTTTTTTAACGTACTCAAGGACCTCGAAACGCTTCCCGACGCATCGGTACTGGGAGAGCTGTTTCACGTGATCGAGGACCGGAAGGCAAACCCGAAGGAAGGGTCGTATACCAACAAGCTTTTTACGGGCGGACTGGACCGCATACTCAAAAAAGTCGGCGAGGAGGCCGGCGAGGTGATCATCGCGGCAAAGAACGAGGATCAGGAGGAGATCGCGTATGAAGCGGCCGATCTTATCTATCATCTGTTTGTATTGTTAAGCCAGCAGAGCATGACGCCGGGGCATGTTTACGAGCAGCTTAGGAAGCGGCAGATGATCGTGAAATGAAGAGATTTCAGGCGTTTCGGTGAGCATGGTTCACATGGCAAGCATTTATAGGTTGCCTTGACATATATTTTATTGGTTGACATTATTTATGCCCTCGAATATAATATTAATCGCGTCATTTATGCGCCATGCGGGAGCATAGCTCAGCTGGGAGAGCACCTGCCTTACAAGCAGGGGGTCATTGGTTCGAGCCCAATTGTTCCCACCATGGCCCGGTAGTTCAGATGGTTAGAACGCCAGCCTGTCACGCTGGAGGCCGAGGGTTCGAGTCCCTTCCGGGTCGCCATTTTTGCCTCGGTAGCTCAGTCGGTAGAGCAAGGGACTGAAAATCCCTGTGTCGGTGGTTCGATTCCACTCTGAGGCACCATGCGGTAGTAGCTCAGTGGTAGAGTGCCACCTTGCCAAGGTGGATGTCGCGAGTTCGAATCTCGTCTACCGCTCCATGCGGCGCCATAGCCAAGTGGTAAGGCAGAGGTCTGCAAAACCTCTATTCCCCAGTTCGAGTCTGGGTGGCGCCTCCAGGAAAATGAAGGTCCAACGTTCTTTTGACGGGACGTTGGGCTTTTCATTAATAAGCGATACGTTGACAACGGTACGCATGGGAGACTACAATACCTTTGTAAACGTTCCTGCCGGAGTGGCGGAATGGCAGACGCACGGGACTTAAAATCCCGGGACGCGAGTCGTGTGGGTTCGAGTCCCACCTCCGGCACCAAGAAAAAAACCAGACATTTTGTCTGGTTTTTTTCTTGAGGGGGTGTTGGATCGAACCCACCAAAAAAGCCCGAAAACAGACGAAGAACATAGAATCAGAAACGTAGTAAACGAACCGGAGCGTATAGAACCGGCACAAGCCTGCCGGGCTCCGGCTTCGAGTCCCACCTCCGGCACCACGTCGGAGCAAACTACGCTCCACTTAAAACCCCTGATTGGCCTCGCCGCTCAGGGGTTTTTCGCACCGCTCCGTTGCTCCTCCTTTTCCCCGCAAAGCCTTAATGGGCTTTGCGGGATTCCCGTTGGCTTTGAGGTGGGGAGAAGAATCCACCAAGAGAAGCCCGATGACTAATGAAGCAGAAGCGGACGGGCTATAATGAAATCTTTACAATAAGTTGCTGACCGAGGCTTGTTCTACAGATAACGCTTCAAAACATCCGACAACGCATCCTTGTGATTCTCCAATTCATAGATATTATCAAAAGAGATGCGGATATCCTTCTTATTTTCATCGGGAATAATCAACATGTTTTGTTTCTCGCTAATAAT
>JBMOLJ010000123.1:0-3164 GCA_049324235.1 Bacillota bacterium | reverse complement strand
AGTTCCAGAGTTCTAGTGTCTTGTCTTCGTCGGGCACCGGATGCGCGCGGTATACGACGGGCAGCTCCTCCTTTTCAGCCATTGTTGCGACTGCGCGGTTCGCGGCCAGCATGAATTCCTCGATAAGCTGGGTCGCGCGGTTGGGGAGCCGCTTTTCTATGCTTTCGGACCATCCGTCTTCACCCAGATTGAAATACGGCTCCGGCAGGTCAAAGTCCAGCGAGCCCGCGGCGATCCGCGCTTTTTTGAGCTGATTGCGCAGGACGTCCATCTGCATGAGCGTATCGGCAAACGGTAGGGCGTTTTTCCCGTCCCTGCCTTCCAGAACATCGAAAACCTCGTTATAGGTAAGACGTGCGCGCGAACGGATCACGCTTTTTACGATGCGCGATCCGATGAGCTTTCCTTCGGCGTCGTAGTCCAGTATAGCCGACATCGTCAGCTTATCGCCGTTCGGCCATAGACTGCACAGGCCGTTGGACAGGCGCTCGGGCAGCATGGGGATGGTCAGGCCGGGCAGATAGGTGCTGTTGCCGCGTTTAAAGCCTTCGGCGTCCAGCGCGCTGCAGGGGCGCACATAGTGCGACACGTCGGCGATGTGCACGCCCAGGCGGCGGATGCCGTTACCAAGCGTTTCCAGCGAGACCGCGTCGTCCAGGTCTTTGGCGTCCGCGCCGTCGATGGTGAAGGCGGTGAGGGAACGCAGGTCTTCCCGGTCCTTCAGGTCATCCGGCGATATTTCGGGCAGGGCTTCAGACTCCATAAACGCGGCTTCTTCAAAATGAAGGGGGATGCCGTGAGATACAGCGATGGCCTTGAGATACCCAACGGCGTCGCTCCCGTTCCCCAGTACGCTTTCGACGGTGCCGTGTGCCGGAAGGCTCGAGTCGGCGGGCACGGATGTGATGCGTACGCTCACAAGGTCTCCGTCGGTTGCCCTTGCATGACCTGAAACCCGTATGACGCCAAGGCGCGGGTCCAGGCAGTGTACCATGGCGCCCTCGTCGGTGATGGTGTACCGCCCCGTAACGACCTCGTGGGCCTGCTCGGTCACTTTTTTGACGACCGCCTGCGGCGGCGTATTGCCGCGGCGGGGCAGTATCCTGCATTGTACCGTGTCCTCATGGCGTCCGCCGTGCAGGCCGCCCGAAAGGACCTTATAGCGTTCGCCGTCTTCCGAAACGAAATGCATGCGTCCGTGGCGGTCGATGCGCAGATTGCCGTGCAGTATCTTCTCGGCTGCGGGCAGGGCATAGCGGGTACTGTCTGATTTTATGAGCCTGCCCTGCTTCACCAGAGCGTCTACGGCGTTCCTGGTCGCGCATGACGAAAGATTAAGCTCTTTTTGCATACGCTTGAGGGAAGCCGGTTTCCTGTTTCGTTTCATCCATTTGTAAATCATTGTTTCCATGTATATATTCTCCTAAATTATGTTTGAATTCATCTGTTTGCATACATGTTGTTAACAAATATATGCAAATAATTGTTCGTTGCGCTGCGTTGACAATTGTACATGCCTATATTATGATTAGTATTATTAAAAAGCATACTTCTTACCTTTCTCCATATCCTTTGTTCCGCGGCGGTTTGCCGCGGAGCAACTTTTTTAGCGCTTTTTGGTTACATCAAACGCAACAAAAAACAGGGCACTTTCCGCTTTAACAAGGAGAACAAACGGAAAAGACCCTGCATATATGCGTTCTATGGTTAGATCCGATCGACCGTGTCAGAGGCGTAATTCAGGCAAAACGGTTAAACAGCACCATTGCGATAGAGACCACAATGAGCAGGACGCAGCCGACCTTGGTGAAGAAAACCAGCCGTGACTCGGAGCCCTTGAGCTTGCCCGATCGTTGCATATTCGACTGACCGCCTGTGAAGGCGGAAGCAAACCCGCCGTCCCCCTTTTCGCTTTGCATCAATACGACCACGATGGAAAAGATGCTCAGAAGCACCAGGAAGATGCGTAGTATGATATCCAGTGTTTCCATGGGAGCGCTGCCCTCCTAAAACAAAAGTGCCCTTCATTATAACGCACAAAAACAGGAAAATCAAGCACAAAAGGCGGCAGGAGCGAATATGCAAATTTTCGAACAAATGTGATATAATCGTATATTAAGTTTTTAAAATTGCATTATGCAAAGGAGTGTGGATCAGACATGGGAAAAGGCAAAAAGGTTGCCGTCGTAACGGGAGGAGCCGGTGCGCTGGGCAGGGACATCGCTTTTCGGCTGGCATCTGAGGGCTATGCAGTCGGGATCGTTGATTCCGACTGCATAGCCGGACAGGCTGTGGCCGAGGCTGCCGGCGGGGTGTTTGTGGAGCATGACATGAAGGATTTTGCGCATGCGCCGCAGGCCATGGAAAAGGTTGCCCAGGCGCTCGGAGGCATCAACGTGATGGTCAACTGCGCCGCCGTTTCGCCTACCGGCGCGTCTGAGGACATCACGGTTAATGACTGGGACCACGTGATGGACTACAATCTCAAGGGCATGTTCTTTGCCATTCAGGCCGCCGTACCCTATATGAAGAAGAACGAAGACGGCGGCAATATCGTCAACATTTCGTCGATGCGCGCGAAACAGGCCACCGGCGACCATCTGCTCTACGGCGCGTCCAAGGCGGGGGTCTCTGCCATGTCACGCGAGCTGGCCACCGACCTGTGGCGCTATAACATCAAGTGCAACACAGTCGCGCCCTGGGACATATTCACACCCGACGATCCCAGGATGCAGGACGATAGCTTCGCAAAGGAACAGGTCGGATACCTGCTTACCGACCGGGTGGTGGAACCCAGGGATGTGAGCGAGGTGGTCTCCTTCCTTATCTCGGATGCCTCATATTGCATCAACGCGTTTGAAGTGCCGGTCGATTCGGGCGCCAATCTCGTACGCGAAAAACCCGTCAAATCCGCATACAAATAAGAAGCGCAATCCGACGACAGATTAACAACACCAATACAACGTATGAAGGAGAGGACTATCCATGCAAAAGGATTCCAAAGTTGCAATCGTGACCGGCGGCGCAAGCGGGCTCGGGAAGGCTTCCGCGATGGAGCTGGCAAAAAACGGTTTACGCATTGCCATTATAGATGTCAATAAAGAAAACGGAAAAAAAGTAACGGAAGAAATCAGCAAGACCATTGAAGCGAAATTCTATTTCTG
>JBMOLJ010000122.1:0-3175 GCA_049324235.1 Bacillota bacterium | reverse complement strand
TGCCTTCCGCCGTCGGAATCGCGTTTTGGATACAAAACGCGTCGTCATCCAGGATATTGGTGTACGTTATGTTGTGCTGCTGGGCGTATGTACTCCCTTCCGGCGTGATTGCGCCTCCGAACACGAACGAGCCTTCGCATACGCTCTGCAGGGCCGACAATACCTGATGCGCCGGCGTGCCCAGCGGCAAAACGAGTACGCAGGGCGCCTGAAGCAGTTCGTTTTGCGTCACGTACGGGATGTTTTCCGCCTGCAGGTCGGTATTCCAAAAAGCAACCGCATAGCCCTTCTGATGCAGGCTGGTGGCCAAATATAAATTGCGTTTGTCGGTTCCGGTAATCACAAAAAACCTGGACAAAAGCTAACCCTCCCTTCTAGTCGCCACTATATGAATAACGCACATGGAGCGTGCAGGCTTTGCCGCGTTTTATCCTGTATACTTTGGGAAACAAAAAGGGTAGAAAACCTTCTTTTTCGGATGGCAAACCAAAGCTTTCATACCGACAGGCGCACTCTATATTTACGCATCCACAAATCGATCTGTATCATATAGGCAATGAGCTGCGGGCCTGTCATCAGCTGCCCGAACCATGGCCGCGTAAAGGACCTGCCCTCGGTGTCCACGATCTTTTGTACAGTCTCCCGATCGATGATCTGCAATACGGGCGAAGCCGGGTCATGGAGGATATCGTTCATCCAGTTGCGTACACCGAAGGTATAAACCGGATTGAATGTTTTGGGATAGGGGCTTTTTTTGCGCCAGAGTATCTCCTGCGGCAGTATGCCATTTAGCGCTTTACGGAGCAGTCCCTTTTCACGGCTTCCATAGAACAGGAAATCCCGTGGGATATTAAAGGCGTATTGAACCAGCCGGTAATCCGCAAAAGGCACGCGCACCTCCAGGCTCGTCGCCATGCTCATCCGGTCCTTGCGCGTCAGAAGCGTGTTCATAAACCATTTGACATTCAGATAGAACAGCTTTTTCAGCCTGCGCTCCTCCTCCGCCATGTCCGGGCCAGCAGGGACTCTGGCCACGGTTTCCTCGTACTGCGCCTGCACATAGTCCGACAGGCTGATGTGCCTGAGTCCGGGAGAGAGCAGCGCCTGCCGTTCCTTTACAGCGCCGGACCAGGGGAACGTGTCCGCATAGGCCATGTCCTCCCGCCAGTACCACGGATACCCGCCGAAGATTTCATCGGCGCATTCGCCCGAAAGGGCGACGGTGGCTTTTTTCCGTACTTCCCTGCAAAACAGCAGAAGGGACGCGTCGATATCGGCCATGCCGGGCATATCGTTTGCCTGCACGGCATCGTCCAGCGCGGCGACCAGTTCGCGGTTGTCGAGGATCACCCTGTGATGGCGGCTGCCGATGTGCCCGGACATGAGGTCCACCCACGCGTCATCCGCGGTCGGCTGGAAATCGCTTGCCTGATAGTATTCTCTGTTGCCTTCGTATTCGATGGAAAAAGTATCGAGCGTGCGCCCCTCTTTTTCAAACTCCTTTGCCGTTACTGCCGAGATAATGCTCGAATCCAGCCCGCCCGAGAGAAAGGTGCAGACGGGCACATCCGCAACCAACTGCCGTTTGATAGCATCCAACAAAAGAAAGCGGACATGCTCGCTTGTTTCCTGCTCGTTCTCGGTATGCGCCTGAGCTTCCAGCGTCCAGTACTCGTGCAGTTTCGTCTGGCCGCGCGTGTGCAGGAGATAGTGGGCGGCGGGAATCTGCTGTATGTTTTTGAACACGCCGCTGCCCTGCGCGTGCGCCGGACCCAGGCCCATGATCTCGCAGATCCCGTTTTCGTCGATGACAGGCTCAACCGACGGGTATTTTAATATGGCTTTTATTTCCGAACCGAAGATGAGCGTATCGTCCTGTACAGTATAATAGAGCGGTTTCACGCCCAAAGGATCCCTGCAAAGGAACAGGGTCTCATTATTCTCGTCCCATACCCCGAAGCCGAATATCCCGTTTATATGCCGCGTGCATTCGGGGCCCCAGGCAATGTAGGCGCGAAGGAGGACCTCTGTGTCCGAGTACGAATCAAAGGAGGCGCCGAGTTCAAAAAGCTTTGCACGCACTTCTTCCGTATTATAGAGTTCGCCGTTGTATACAATGGTATATGTATTGCCGTCCACGGTCTTTTGCATGGGCTGCGCGCCGCCCATCGGGTCGATGACGATGAGCCGCCTGTGCCCCAGCAGCGCATGCGTACTCACAAAGCAGCCGGAATCATCCGGCCCCCGCTTTGCAAGGGACTGCGTCATAATCTGAAGTATAGGTTTTTCCTCGGAAATGTCTTTTTTATAGTTTACTATGCCTGTTATCCCGCACATGATGTTACCACCCGTTTCCCGTATAAATAATTTAAGCGCTATCATTCGCCCGCGCCATATTCATCATATGCAAGCGCGCAAATAAGTTGATAGGGTTTGGTCTGCGAGATAAAGAAGAAAATGGATGGGCAGGCAGCGCCGGTTTACCCCACATAAAATAGGATGTGGATAAGATGTGTGGCATGTGTTTATGCTGCGTGGTAAATACAAGCTGAGAAAGATGACTCGTCTGAAAGAAATCGGAGATTTCTGGAAGACTTTAGCGCATGTGCATATTTTTTGCACACGCAAAAAATAAATTGCACGCGCGGGAAAATGAGTTTTATCCCATTTGTACAAGGGGTAATTCATTTGCCCCGCAGCAGAAATGGTGATAAACATGAGCGGTTTATTGATCCTGGGCGACAAGGAGCTTGTGAAAGCAGCGGTAGAAACAGCTTTGTCCGAATACTCCGACATCGCCGTGCTGGAAGAGGATTGCGTGGAAAAGCATATTTTAGGGGTTCCGGTCTCGGGCGGGTATGCCTGCGCCGGAGAGCTTAAGGAGACCCACAAGAATGCGGCGGCCGCGATAGCGAACAGCGCGCTGCGCCTGCACTGGATGAACCGCCTCCAGTCCATGGGGTATGCATTGCCCGCGCTCGTACATCCGCGGTGCACGGTGAGCGCATACGCTACGGTCGGCGAAGGGGCGTTCGTACAGCTCGGAGCCATGGTGAACGCCGGCACGTCCATCGGCCGGGGCTGCCTGATCTGCTCGGGCTGCGTGCTGGAGCACGACTGCCGGATTAAAGACGGTGTGCGCATGTGCTGCGGCGTGCATGCGGAAAACGGGTGC
>JBMOLJ010000121.1:0-27432 GCA_049324235.1 Bacillota bacterium | reverse complement strand
CGCATGGAATGCAGCCGTTGCCTGTCGGGCTTTGAACAGCCTCTTGAACTGGAATTCTCCGAGGAGTTTTATCAGGGTGCGCCATCCGAAGAACGGGACGGATTTTCGTTCGAGGGCGACTGGATAGATTTGACGGAAATGGCGGAGACCAATATCGTGCTGAATCTGCCCGCGAAAAAACTCTGCAGGCAGGATTGCGCGGGCCTGTGTCCGGCATGCGGCAAGGAACTGTCCCTGGGAAGCTGCGATTGCGCCATACAGCAGGCAGACGATGATTTTCACCGTGATTTATTGAAACTGAAAGCTTTGCTTCAAGATGACAAGGAGGTGTAAACATGGCAGTACCTAAGAAAAGAACGTCCAAGGCAAGGAAACGCTCCAGGCGTGCGAACTGGAAACTGGAAACACCCAATCTGAACGCATGTCCCCAGTGCCACCGGCCCCGCCTTGCACATCGTGTATGCAAAAGCTGCGGTTTTTACGATGGACGCAGAATTTTAAGCATAAAAGCGAACGGTACGAGCAACCGTGCGTGATGTATTTATTGCAAAAATGCCCTCATGTGAGGGCTTTTTTGTTCTTGTGGCGGAGGCTCTGGACGGCAGGAACTCAGGTTAAGGCCCCTATACCGGGCTTCTCCGGTTGTGCTGTTGCATAGTTCGTCCTTGTGCAATATAATCTTTTATATACATGGCAGAGGGAGAATATGATGAAAATTGCAATCGACGCACACGGCGGTGACTATGCACCGGATGAAATCCTCAAAGGATGCGCGCTGGCTTTAGAAAAATATCCGGATGTCGAACTGGTCATTGCGGGGGACAGGCAGATCGTACAGGACGCGCTCCATTCCCTGGACGCGGATTGCAGCCGCATCGAGGCGCGCCATACGACGCAGTTAATCGGCATGGCCGAATCTCCCGTTGCCGCGATAAAGGGGAAAAAGGACTCATCCATGGTAAAGGCGCTCCAGGCCGTTGCCCAGGGCGAAGCGGATGCGTTCGTTTCAGCGGGGAACACGGGCGCGGTGCTGGCCGGCGCGACGATGATCGTGCGGCGCATACGGGGCGTGAAGCGCCCTGCGCTTGCGCCGCTGCTGCCCACCAGCAAAGGCACGCCGGTTATGCTCATAGACTGCGGCGCAAACGTTGAATGCAAGCCTGAACATCTTGCGCAGTTCGGTGTGATAGGGTCTATTTACATGGCCCGTGTTATGGGCGTTGAAAGCCCGCGTGTGGGGCTTATCAACAACGGCGCCGAAGCCGAAAAAGGAAACGATTTGACGAAGGCCGCCTACAGGCTCCTTGAGAATATGCCGGTAAATTTCGTGGGGAACATAGAGGCGCGCGATATCAATACCGGGGCCATAGACGTTGCCGTGTGCGACGGGTTCGTGGGAAACGTTGCTCTTAAGCTCACGGAAGGGCTGGCAAGCTCATTGTTTGCCATGATGAAAGAGGAATTTGCCGCCAGCATGCGGTCCAAGCTGGGGGCGATGCTGCTTAAGCCCGCCTTCAAGCAGATAAAAAAGAAGATGGATTACACGGAATACGGGGGAGCGCTGTTCTTAGGCGTAAACGGGGGCGTCGTCAAGGCGCACGGTTCTTCCAACGCGAAGGCGATAGCCGCCGCAATCAACCAGGCGCGGGAGATGGTATTAAGCGATGTGGTAGGGGTCATCCGGACCGGTATTTCGGAATTGGCGCCGGAAGATTTGACCGATGGCGAACAATAAAATTTCTTAATGAAAGGATTTGTTGTTATGGAATTTGAGCGGATTCGCAGGCTTATTGCCGCGCAACTCAATATCGATGAGGACTCGATCACAATGGAGACAGACCTTGTAAAGGACTTGAAGGCGGATTCCCTGGATGTCGTCGAGCTTATCATGGAAGTGGAAAGCGAATTTGGCATTGAGATTCCCGACGACGATCTGCCCAACGTGAAAACCGTAGGGGAGATCGTTGAGTATCTGAGCGCGCACAAATAGACCGTTCCGCGCAGAACTGCGTGGTAACGGACAATCATATGAGCATTGAAGGGAGAAAGGCGTGTCCCGCAGAATATCATTAAAGCTGCATCGCGATGCTTTTGAAGAGAGCATCGGGTACAGCTTTAAAAACAGCAAGCTTCTTCAAACTGCATTCACACACTGTTCGGCCGCGCAAAACGGCGAAGAAAAACCGGAGCATAACCAAAGGCTTGAATTTTTAGGCGATGCGGTTCTGGAGATGTGTATCAGCGAGTACCTGTATCTGGCTTTCCCGCAAATGCCCGAAGGCCGTCTTACCAAGATCCGCGCGGGGATCGTATCCGAAGGCGCATTGGCAAAAGCCGCAAACAAGCTTTCGCTTGGCGCGTATCTGAAGATAGGAAAAGGCGAGGAACGTACGGGAGGACGTACGAAACCGTCCATACTGGCTGATGTGGCCGAAGCGTTGATTGGCGCGGTCTATTTGGACGGCGGGCTTGACGCCGCCCGCCAGTTTATCCTGAGGTTTCTGGCCGAACAGATATGCGAAGCCGTTGAGGCGGGCGGCATACGCGATTATAAGACCGAGCTGCAGGAAGCCGTGCATAAGGCGGGCCTTGGCGAAAGCAGCTACAGCATAACCTTTGAAACCGGTCCCGACCATAAGAAAGAGTTTTGCGCGCAGGTCAGCATAAACGGAGATGTATGGGGCGAAGGCAGCGGCCCGAGCAAGAAAGCCGCCGAGCAGCAGGCTGCACGGCTTGCGCTTGAACGCCTTTTGCCACAGGAAGAATGAATTTAACAAGACAGGGACGTAAACCGTGAAGATTGGGGGAAGCAGGTATGTCCGGCCATTCGAAATGGGCAAACATCAAGCATAAAAAGGAAAAAACGGACGCGCAGCGGGGGAAGATATTCACGAAAATCGGCAGGGAAATTGCTATTGCGGTAAAGGAAGGCGGAGCCGACCCGGCCAACAACTCCAAGCTGCGCGATGTTATTGCAAAAGCAAAGAGCAGCAACATGCCGAATGATACGATTACGCGCAGTATAAAAAAGGCCGCTGGCGAACTGGGGACCGTAAACTACGAAGAAGTGGTGTACGAAGGGTATGCGCCGGGCGGCGTCGCGCTCATTGTGCGTGCCGTTACCGACAACCGGAACCGGACCGCCGGCGAAATACGGCATACGTTCGATAAATCAGGCGGTTCTCTGGGGGCTACGGGCTGTGTGGGCTGGATGTTTGACCGCGTGGGCGTGATTGTGATCGAAAGGACACCGGCCATGGACGAGGACGAGATCATGATGGAGGCCCTGGACGCCGGCGCAAAGGATTTTGAAGCTGCCGAGGACTATTTTGAAATCACGACCGAGCCGGCCGATTTTTCACAGGTGCGTGAACGTTTTGAAGCGCAGCGTTATACGCTGCTTTCGGCCGAAATCATGCTGGTTCCGCAGACCACGGTGGACGTGTCCGGCGAACATGCCGACGCTGTGCGCACCATCATGGAAAAGCTCGAGGATCATGACGACGTGCAGGAGGTATATTCGAACGCGCAATTGGACGGATAATGCGTTATTGACCGGCCGTTACGCAGGGTTATAGGTTTTGTATATCTTCCTGTGAACAAGGGAACACTCCAATAAGGACGCTTGGAGGGATGTACCTTGTTTAACGGGCTGAGGAGTTTAAAAAAAATCAAATACCTGTATATGGCTGTGGCGCTTGTTGCAGTCGTGGGCCTGGGTTTTTCTCTGGGCAGCATCCGGGATACGGAGGATAGCGCCTCAAATGCGACCCCCAAAACATCAGCAAATGCCGGCGCTACCAATGGTTATGCCGTGAATCAGAATCAGGACGAATCCATAAACGAAGCGAAGAACAAACTCGTCATAAAAGAAGATACCACCGTTTATTACGAATACACCTATGAATTGTGCAGCCATATATATGAGGAAAATAAGAAACCGTCAAAAGAGATGATCGGGCTGGATGCAGACGGCCTTGCAAAAATGTTTCCTGATGCCGATTCGACATCCATTGACAAGGACGGGGCGCATATCAAGCTCACGCTGAATCAGATTTGTCCGCAGCATGTGATGCTCAAGCTCGAAGGAGATAAATGCGTGGTCTACCGGAACATTCTGGGTACGGAAAATCTGAAAGCCGAGCAGGAATTTACCATTGAGCAGAGCAAATGGGACAGCCAATGGCTTCAATCCCTGAAGGAAGGCATAATCTTTGAGAGCATCGAGGAACTCGAGTCGTTTGTAGAGGACATGGAGAGCTGATGGCGGTTGACGTTTTTCTATAAAAAAGTATATAATCTCCCCAGGGCATATTTGCACGGGGAGGTTTTTTTATGGAGCATGTCCGCGGGAAAGCATTATTGGCAAAGGAAGCGGCGCCTTTGGTAGCCGCTATGAATACGGAAAAAAAGAACAGCGTGCTGCAGGCGATGGCCGGCGCGCTGATCGAAGAAAAAGACACAATACTTGCAGAGAACGCCAAGGACCTGGAACGTGCACAGGCCAAGGGTACATCGAAGGCGCTGATGGACCGTCTGACGCTCAACGAGGACCGTTTAAAAGGCATGGCCGAGGGTCTCATCAGCCTGATAGCCCTTCCTGACCCGGTGGGCGAGGTGATCTCGATGTGGGTGCGCCCCAACGGCCTGCGCATCGGGCAGCAGCGCGTTCCCATCGGCGTGGTGGGCATTATCTATGAGGCAAGGCCGAATGTAACGGCGGACGTCATCGGCCTTTGTATAAAGTCAAGTAATGCCGTCGTATTAAGAGGCGGCTCCGAAGCGATCGATTCAAACATGGCGATCGTCAGGGTGATGAAGGAAGCGGCGGAAAAAGCGGGCCTCCCCGAAGGCGCGATACAGCTTATCGACGATACTTCGAGGGAAGCGGCCACGGCGCTCATGAAGCTGAACGGCATCATTGACGTACTTATACCCCGCGGTGGCGCGGGCCTCATCCGCTCGGTCGTGACCAATGCGACGGTGCCGGTTATCGAGACAGGCGTGGGCAACTGCCATGTGTATGTCGACGCCCTTGCCGACCTTGCCATGGCCAAAAACATCGTCATCAACGCCAAAACGCACCGGCCCGGCGTATGCAATGCGTGCGAGTCGATGCTGGTTGCCCGGGATGTCGCGGCAGAATTTCTGCCCGATTGTCTGGAAACACTCCGGCAGATGGGCGTAGAGATACGCGGATGCGATAAAACGAAGAGCCTTGTTCCCTGGGTCGTTCCCGCAACCGAGGAGGACTACGCGACGGAGTACCTGGATTATATTCTGTCCGTCAAGGTTGTCGAAGGCCTTGATGAAGCGATTGCGCATATCAACCGGTACGGAACCAAGCATTCGGAAGCCATCGTAACGAACGGGTATGCGCAGGCTCAGTCCTTTTTACAGGGCGTAGACGCGGCGGCCGTGTATGTGAACGCGTCCACGCGCTTTACCGACGGCGGCGAGTTCGGATTTGGCGCCGAACTCGGCATAAGCACGCAAAAGCTGCATGCGCGCGGACCGATGGGCCTTAAGGAGCTTACGACCATCAAATATATCATATACGGAAACGGTCAGATACGCTGATTGTTTGACGTCGTTCAATTCTGGTTAATAATCCGTATTACAATGTGCGCGGATTGTTCCGCAACTATTTATATATTAAGTTTATATTTTGGAGGGAGATCGAATCATGTCTGTAGTGTACACTGAGATGAAGGACAAAGTCGCGATTATCACCGGTGGAGGCGGCGGAATCGGGCGCCAGGTCGGACTGAAACTCGGGGAGAGCGGAGCAAAGATTTTTGTGGTGGACGCATTCCAGGAGCCGGTTGACAAAGCGGTGGCAGAACTCAAAGAAAACGGCATTGATGCGACCGGTTATGTGGTGGATGTGCGCAACGAGGAAGCTGTTCAGGGCATGGTTGATTCCTGTATGGCGAAGTATGGCAGTGTGGATTATCTCGTCTGCTGCGCCGGCATCTATACGCATTCCATGCTCGACGAAATGCCGCTCAAGACCTGGCAGGACACGATAGACATCAACCTTACAGGAACGTTCCTGTGCGTGCAGAAAGCGGTACGCGAAATGCTGAAGGCCGGGTTTGGCCGCATCGTACTGCTTGCTTCGCAGTCGGGTGTCAGGGGTTCTGCAAAACACGTGCACTACGGCGCATCCAAGGGCGGCATTATAACCATGACGCGTGCGTTCATGCGCGAGGTGGCCGACAAAAATATACGCATAAACAACGTTTCGCCAGGGGTCATTCAGACGCCTATGACGGCTGGAACCTCAACATCGCCCGAGCAGATCGAACAAGTGATCAAGGGCATTCCCATGGGCCGCGTAGGCCAGCCGAGGGAAGTTGCGAACGTAATCGCGTTCCTCCTCTCCGACGAGTCAAGCTTTATGACGGGACAAACCATCAATATAACAGGTGGCGCTATCGTCAACACCTGATATGATACAATTTTCCAAAGGAGCTTCCGGCTGTTTTGCCGGAAGCTCCTTTGGCATTTATTCGCCAAACAGGCTTGGACAATATGGGGAAGATGCTGTGCACAAGTTTATGCTAGAATAAAATCTGATACCCATTGATGTCTGTTGAAAGGTGGTTTGTTAAGGTGGCTGTAGTTTACCCGGAAATGAAGGGCCGCACCGCAATCATAACCGGAGGGGCAGGCGGTCTTGGGAGCCAGGTCGCGCTTAAGCTCGGGGAGAGCGGGGCAAAGATATTTGTTGCAGACGCCTTTGAGGACAGTATTGACAGAATCGTTCGTATGCTCAAAGAAAAAAATATCGAAGCAACCGGATATTGCGTGGATGTACGGGATGAAGAAGCCGTGCAGCAAATGACGGATACATGCATGGCAATGTACGGGCGCATCGATTATCTGGTCACGTGCGCGGGCATTTTCACGCACGCGCTGGTGGAGGACATGCCGCTTGACACCTGGCAGGACACGATAGATATCAACCTTACGGGAACTTTCCTGTGCGTACAGAAAGCGGTGCGCGAGATGCTTAAAGCGGGTTTTGGGCGCATCGTGCTATTTGGTTCGCAGTCCGGGGTCAGGGGCGGCAAAACGCACGTCCATTACGGTGCGACCAAGGGGGCAATCATGAGCATGACCCGCGCGTTCATGCGCGAAGTAGCCGACAGGAACATCCGCATCAACTGCGTTTCCCCCGGGCTTATCGTAACGCCGCTGACAAAGGATAACCTTGCCGCTCCGGACAAGATTGAGGCGGTGAAAAAGGGTATCCCCATGCAGCGTATGGGCGAACCGCGGGAAGTCGCCAACGTTGTGGCGTTTTTATTATCCGAAGAGTCTAGTTTTATGACCGGTCAGACCATAAACGTCACCGGCGGCGCGATTGTAAACACCTGAGAAATGGGAGGAGCGTTTGAAATGGCTGTATACCCGGAAATGGCAGGCCGCGCCGCGATCATCACGGGCGGGTCCGGCGGAATCGGCAGGGCGGCGGCGCTTGCCTTAGCGCAAAACGGAGTGTGCGTTTTGGTGGCGGATGTCCGGCGGGAGGACATCGACAGCGCCGTATCGGAAATCATAGCGGCGGGCGGGCGGGCAGCCGGGGCGGAAGTAGACGTACGCTGCGCAGAGCAGGTGCAGAAGATGGTCGATACCTGCGCCGGGCGATTCGGGAGCGTGGATTATCTCGTCAACTGCGCGGGCATTTTCAAGCATGTCTCCTTTATGGAAATGCAGCTTGATGACTGGAAGGAGACGCTTGACGTGAACCTGACAGGGACTTTTCTGTGCATGCAGAAAGCCCTTGCTCAAATGATTAAAGCAGGGTACGGGCGCATTGTCAACCTTTCGTCACACGCGGCTGTGCGGGGTTCGGCGCTGCACGCGCATTACTGCGCGTCCAAGGAGGGAATCGTGGGACTTTCGCGCGCCGTGATGCGCGAGGTGTCCGAATATGGTATCCGCATCAACTGTATTGCACCGGACATCATAAAAACGCAGCTAACGATGACGCGTGACGAAGAGCGGCAGAGAGAATGGCGAAAGCGCATACCCATGGGGCGGTTCGGCGAGCCTTCCGAGTGCGCCGACCTGATCGTGTATCTGCTCTCGGATGCCTCAAGCTATATCACGGGGCAGAATATCTGGATCACGGGCGGGACGCTGTAAACCTGCTAACGCACAGAATGAAGCTTCTCCAGCGCGGTTTGTTCGTCGGGCAGGAAGAATACCTGGCTGCCGTTGTTGGATTCAAATATGAAGTCTTTTAAAGCCTTGCTGGTATAACCTTCGAAGTCTCCGACGATGGCGAGCTTCACCTGATAGTTCGTGAACTTCTGCAGTATTTCTCCGGCAACGCCGGTTTTGAGGTCAAAGAAGTCCTCGCAAATATTCTGCTTGGCTAGAACTATTTTGGCGCATTCATGGACGTGCCTGACGGTCGCCATCAGGTCCAACGCATCCTGCACATCGGTTATGACCATTTCATTGCTGTGTACAATAGCCACTTTCGAATTCTCTTTTTCATCAACAGTGATTTGCATTTTTATTCTCCGTTTATAAACAATTAGGCAGAGTTGCTGAAACTCTGCCTAAACGTATGTTATAGGATAAGTTTCACCCTGTTTTCAGCCTGTCCAACAGCCTGCGTCCGGCTGCGATGCTCGCAAGGACCGTATCGGGGGATGGCCCTCCCGTAATGCTGCGCCGGGAGACGCAGGAGTTAAGCGATATTGCCTCGAATACGTCGTCCGCGAACAATTCCGAGAATTCCCTGAGTTCCGTGAGCGAAAAATCCAGCAGGCCGCGTCCCTGTTTGGATGCTGAGAGTACCAGGCTTCCCGACACTTCGTGCGCGTCCCTGAAGGGCATCCCTTTGGTTACCAGATAGTCCGCAAGATCGGTCGCGTTCGTGAAGCCGTTCAATGCGCTTTCTTCCATGCGCGCAACATTGAAGGAAAGCGTCTGCAGCATGGGCGTGAAGATGTCAAGGCATCCAAGGAGCGTGTCGCGCGCGTCGAAGAACGCTTCCTTGTCCTCCTGCATGTCCTTGTTATAGGCGAGCGGCAACCCCTTCATCATGGTCAGCAGGGCCGTCAGATCGCCGTACACGCGCCCCGTCTTGCCCCGAACAAGCTCGGCGACATCGGGGTTCTTCTTCTGCGGCATGATGCTCGAACCGGTGGAATACGCGTCGTCCAGCACGGCAAAAGCGAACTCGCCGGTGCTCCAGAGAATGATTTCCTCGCATAAGCGGCTCAGGTGCATCATGCAGATAGCCGCGCAGGAAGCGAATTCGATGCAGAAATCCCGGTCGCTGACGGCATCAAGGCTGTTTTGGGTAACAGCGGAAAACCCGAGTTCCCTTGCGACCATTTCGCGGTCCAGCGGGTACGTCGTGGCGGCAAGCGCGCCGGAACCGAGTGGCATGACGTCGGTGCGCTTAAAGCAATCCGCGAAGCGTCCGTAATCGCGCGTGAACATCTGGAAATACGCCATCAAATGGTGGCCGAGCGTAACAGGCTGCGCCTTTTGCAGATGCGTGTAACCGGGCATGCAGTGCGCGTGGTGCTGTTCAGCCAGGTCGAGCAGCAGCGCGCAAAGGGCATAGAGCCGTTCCTGCACCTCCTTGATGCTGCGTTTGGCGTACATACGCATGTCCAATGCGACCTGGTCGTTGCGGCTGCGTCCGGTGTGCAGCTTTTTCCCCGCATCGCCGATGCGCTCCGTCAGGAGCTTTTCAATATTCATGTGGATATCCTCGGCATCGGCCGTGAACGTGACGCCGCCGCTTTCGATATCCTGCAATATGCCCGTCAGCCCGTCTTCGATAGCTTTTGCCTCGGCAACGGAGATGATGCCCGTTTTCCCGAGCATGCGCGCATGCGCGATGCTGCCCTCTATGTCTTCCTTATACAGCCGCGCGTCAAAGCCGATGGAGGAATGAAAGTCGTCCATCAGTTTCGAGGTGTCCTTTTCAAAGCGCCCGCCCCATAGTTTCATACGCGTTTACTCCTTGTTTTTCTGTTCCATCAGAGCGCGGACTTTTATGGACAGTCCGAACAGGTTGATGAAGCCTTCGGCGTCCTTCTGGTTATACACTTCGTCCTCGCCGAATGTCGCGAATTCTTCGCTGTAGAGCGAATGCGGGGACTGGACCCCGGCGACGGAGCAGTTGCCCTTATACAGCTTCACGCGTACCTTTCCGGTGGTCTTCTGTGCAACACTGTCGAAGAACGCGCTGAGCGCCTCGCGCAGCGGGGTGAACCAGCAGCCGTCGTATACGAGTTCCGAAAAACGTATGGCAAGCTGGGCTTTATAATGCGACGTCGCGCGGTCCAGCGTGAGACTCTCCAGCGCCTGGATGGCGGCGTACAGCACCGTGCCGCCGGGGGTCTCATACACGCCGCGCGATTTCATGCCGACCAGCCGGTTTTCGACGAGGCTGACGGTTCCTACGCCGTTTGCCCCCGCGATCCTGTTGAGCGTTTCGATCACGGCAATGCCGTTCATGCGCCTGCCGTCCACAGCGACGGGGATGCCTTTTTCAAAATCGATCTCTACATACGCGGGGGTGTCGGGCGCGTCCTCGGGTGCGACGCTTAATTGCAGCATGTCCTTTTTATACTCGTTCCACGGGTTTTCGAGGTCCGACCCTTCATGGCTCAAATGCCAAAGGTTCCTGTCACGGCTGTAGTTGGATTCCTTTGTAACGGGAACGGGGATGCCGCGCGCTTGCGCGTACTCGATGGCCTGGTCGCGCGATTTGATATGCCACTCGCGCCAGGGCGCGATGATTTTGAGATGCGGGGCCAGCGCCTTCACCGTCAGTTCGAACCGCACCTGGTCGTTGCCCTTTCCGGTCGCGCCGTGCGCAACCGCCTGCGCGCCTTCTTTTTGTGCGATTTCCACCATGCGCTTTGCAATAATGGGACGCGCGAAGGAGGTGCCCAGCAGGTACTTACCTTCGTACATGGCGCCGGATTTGAGCGTTGGGAAAACGAAATCGTTCACGAATGTATCGCGCAGGTCTTCAATATAGAGTTTAGACGCGCCGGAACGGATGGCCTTTTCATTCAAAGGCTCCAATTCCTCGCCCTGCCCCACATCGGCCGCCATCGCGACGACCTCGCAATCGTAATTCTCTTTCAGCCACGGTATGATAATGGAGGTATCCAGCCCTCCCGAATATGCAAGCACAACTTTTAATTTAGACATTACAGTTTGACCTCCGGTAAAATAGACTGGGGCGAAGGCGTACGGAATCTGCGCCCGCTCCGTCAATATTGTATCGGATTCGGATTGATGTTACAATACTTATAGCAAATCCGGCGGGTGGTGGACAGGTTTTGAGGGTTATCGGCTTTGATCCGGGGCTGGCCCTGCTCGGCTACGGCGTGCTCGATGTGCGTGGCGCGCAGGAACAGGTCCTGGTGGACTGCGGCGTGGTACAGACCGGCAGCACGCTTTCCCTGCCCCGCAGGCTGGGGCAGGTATATTCGGCCGTTACAGAGCTTGTGCAGGCATTCAGACCCGACGCCGTCGCCGTTGAGGAGCTTTTTTTCAACAAGAACGTAAAGACCGCGCTTACGGTGGGACACGCCCGCGGCGCGCTTTTAAGCGCTGTCATCCAATACACGGACGAAATCTATGAATACACGCCGCTGCAGGTAAAACAGGCGGTGACCGGATACGGGCGGGCGGACAAGCAGCAGATACAGCAGATGGTCAAGGCGCTGCTGCGGCTGCAGGACGTGCCGCGCCCGGATGATGCGGCCGACGCCGTCGCGGTGGCGCTTTGCCACGCGAACACGGTCATGCTGCGCGCCGCACTGAAAAGCACATAAACGGGAGGGGTCATGTACGATTTTTTTGAAGGCATCGTCGCGTCAAAATCGCCTGAACTGCTGGTGATCAATGTTTCGGGCGTGGGGTATGCGCTTTTCGTTTCACAAAAGACGCTTGAAAGCTGCCCGCATGCGGGGGAGCGCGTCAAAATACTCGCACATTTGCTTGTGCGAGAGGACGCCATGACCTTATACGGATTCTCCTCGGTGGAAGAGCGCGAGATGTTTAAAAAGCTCATTGCCGTTACAAGGGTCGGTCCGAAGCTCGCGCTTAGTATACTGTCCATACTCAGCCCCACGGATTTGGCTATCGCGGTGATGACCGGTGATATGGCTGCGCTGACGCAGGTTCCAGGCATCGGGAAAAAGGCAGCCGAGCGCATCGTGCTGGAATTGAAGGAAAAGGTCGCGGAAAGCATGAACACGGCTGTGACGGTTGAGGGTCAGGCAGGCGCGGGGGATGCGGCGGCGGAGGCGATTCACGCGCTGGTTTCCCTCGGATACTCTTCGGCGGAAGCCGCAAGGGCCGTCACGCAGGCCGGACCGGAATCAATGGATGTGGAAAAAATCGTTTTGACAGCGCTTAAAAAACTAGGCGAAAAGCTGGGATAAGGAATCTGAGAAATGGAAGAGCGCATTATCACCTCGACGCTTCAAAACGAGGACGTTGAAATCGAATACAGCCTCAGGCCCAAAACCATGGCGGAATACATTGGCCAGGATAAGGTCAAAGAGAAGATGTGCATCTGCATAGAGGCGGCGCGCCAGCGCGAGGAACCGCTGGATCACGTGCTTTTGTACGGGCCGCCGGGGCTGGGGAAGACGACGCTGTCCACCATCATCGCAAACGAGATGGGCGTAAACATCCGCATCACGTCCGGCCCGGCGATCGAGCGGCAGGGCGATTTGGCTGCCATTTTAACAAACCTTGCGCCGGGCGATGTTCTGTTCATCGACGAGATACACCGCCTGAATCCGAACGTGGAAGAAATACTTTATCCCGCAATGGAAGATTATTCTTTGGATATAATCATAGGCAAGGGGCCGAGCGCGCGCAGCCTGCGGCTTGAGCTCCCCCGGTTCACGCTCATCGGCGCGACGACAAGGGCGGGGCTTCTGACCGCGCCGCTTCGCGACAGGTTCGGCATGATCAACCGGCTGGAGCTTTACACCCCGAAGGAGCTCGGGATCATCGTAAAGCGGTCGGCGGGAATCCTGAACATCCCGATCGAGGACGGGGGCGCGCTGGAGATTGCCAGGCGGGCGCGCGGAACGCCGCGCATCGCTAACCGCCTTTTACGGCGGGTGCGCGATTATGCGCAAATACGGGCTGACGGCGTCATCACCTGCGTGGTCGCCGATGCGGCGCTCAAGTTACACGAGGTGGACGAGCTGGGTCTGGACAACGAAGACAGGCGGTTGCTTTTAGCCATCATCGATAAATTCGGCGGCGGACCGGTGGGACTGGATACGCTCTCGGCTACCACAGGCGAGGAGGCGGGCACCATCGAGGACGTCTATGAGCCGTATCTTCTGCAGCTTGGGTTCTTGCAGAAAACGCCGCGCGGACGTATGGCAACAAAGCTTGCGTACCAGCATCTTGGAAGAAAGCCCCTCAGGGAAGACGGCGCGCAGATTTTATTCGAGAGTATTTGAGGTTTGACTTGAAAACGAGCGATTTTACCTATGACCTGCCTCTCGGGCGTATCGCACAGCAGCCTTCTGAAAAAAGGGACGCCTCACGGCTGATGGTAGTACACCGCGATACCCATACGATAGAGCACAGAAGATTTACGGATATACTCGATTACCTAAGGCCGGGTGACGCGCTTGTGATCAACACCACGCGCGTCATGCCGGCGCGTTTGTTGGGCAGGCTGCAGGACACCGGCGGCAAAGCCGAAATACTCTTGACGCGGCCTTATGGGCACGATGTCTGGGAGGTCATGGCGAAACCGGCAAAGCGCTTCAAGACCGGACGCGTGATCGATTTCGGGGCGGGCCTGACGGGAGAGGTAACCGAAGAATTGGATGAAGGGCTGCGCGTGCTGCGGTTTTCATCCGAACACAAAAACGTGTACGATGCGTTTGAGGAAACAGGGCATCTGCCTCTGCCGCCCTATATAAAGGAAAAGCCAAAGGACGAGAGCCGCTACCAGACGGTGTATGCAAAGCAGACGGGCTCGGCGGCCGCGCCTACCGCGGGCCTGCATTTCACGCCGGTACTGCTTGATAAAGTGAAAGAAAGGGGCGTGCAGGTCCTGCCTGTGCTGCTGCACGTTGGGCTGGGCACCTTCAAGCCTGTGCAGACCGAGGAAATCAGCGCGCACCGGATGCATGAGGAATACTACGAGATATCAGCGGAAACGGCAGATGGGATCAACGCGGCGCGCGCGGTCGGCGGACGCATTATAGCCGTCGGGACGACGTCGGTGCGCACGCTGGAATCGGCTGCCGATGAGAGCGGGAACGTGCGGGCGGGAAGCGGGACAACCGGTATTTTCATCACGCCGGGGTACAGGTTCAAGGCGGTGGATGCGCTGGTTACCAACTTCCATCTGCCGAAATCCACGCTTTTGATGCTGGTAAGCGCGTTCTATACCAGAGAGGATATATTAAACGCGTATGCCGCCGCCATTGAGGAAGGGTACCGTTTTTTCAGTTTTGGGGATGCGATGCTCATATTGTAGGAGTTGTTATGTTCGAATTTGAAGTTTTGCGCCGGTGCGGAAACACCAATGCGCGTACCGGCCGCCTGCATACGCCGCACGGCGCGATAGAAACGCCCGTGTTCATGCCAGTGGGGACGCAGGCCACCGTAAAGGCCATGCTGCCCCGCGATATCAAGGAGGCGGGCGCGCAGATCATACTGTCCAATACCTATCATCTGTATCTGCGCCCGGGCGCCGAGCTGATCCAGGAAGCGGGCGGGCTGCACGCGTTTATGAATTGGCCGCATCCGATATTGACCGACAGCGGCGGCTTCCAGGTGTTCAGCCTGGAGGGCATGCGCAAGGTTAGCGAAGAGGGCGTGCGTTTCCAGTCACACATCGACGGGAGCTACCATATGCTTACGCCCGAAAAGGCGACATCGGTTCAGAACATGCTGGGCGCGGACATCATCATGGCCTTTGACGAATGCTCGCCCTATCCCTGCGGCTACGAGCAGGCAAAACAGGCGATGGAGCGGACGCACCGCTGGGCGCAGCGGTGCGTTGAAGCGCATGAACGGGAGGATCAGGCGCTGTTCGGCATCATACAGGGCGGTATGCATAAGGACCTGCGCGCCGAAAGCGCACAGTTCATCGGCGCGCAGGGATTCCCCGGCATCGCAATCGGCGGGCTGAGCGTGGGGGAGCCGAAGGAAATGATGTACGATATGCTCGATGTGGTCTATCCGTTTCTGCCGGAGAATAAACCGCATTACCTGATGGGCGTGGGGAGTCTCGATTGCCTCGTGGAGGGCGTACACCGCGGCGTGGACATGTTCGACTGCGTATTGCAGACGCGCATGGGACGCATGGGAACGGCGATAACGCAAAGCGGGCGCATGGTCTTGCGAAACGCTGTTTATGCACGCGATTTTTCGCCTATCGATGCGGAATGCGACTGTTATACGTGCAGGAATTTCACGCGCGCATACATCCGGCATCTTATCAAAGCAGGGGAAATACTGGCCGCACAGCTGATTACGCTCCACAACGTGCGTTATACGCTGCGCTTCATGGAAAATATGCGGCGGTCGATTGCAGAAGGCCGGTTTTTGGAGTTCCGCGATAAATTCTGGGGAAAATGGAAATACTAGGGTTGTATTGTGTGCCTGGCAGTTAATGAATAATTTTGTTGACGCTGCATAGGTTTCATTGTAATATAATATAGATTTTATTTGAAGGCAGGTGTTAGGTTTGGATCAAAATACCCTGAACCAGATTGTACAATTCATTCTTCCGATTGGATTGATCATAGTATTCTTTTTGATTATGATTCTTCCCCAGCGCAAGCGCGAGAAGAAGATGAAGGAGATGCTCAGCAATCTGCGCAACGGCGACAAGATCAAGACGATTGGCGGAATCTACGGGATTATCGTTAAGAGAAGTGAAGAGACCGTTACAATAGAAGTGATTCCCAGCAAAATGCGCATGATGATCTCCCGCGGCGCGGTTGCTACGGTAGAGAAGAAAGCCGACGAACCGGATGATGATGACGCGGATGACGAGACGGAAAAGGAGCAGATTGAGGAATAATCCAAGGAAAAAATAATACGGAAACTCTTTGAACTGTTAAGCCTGTTTCGCGGAAGGAAACAGGCTTTTGCATAAAAAGCGGGGCTGTTTGCCGCCAAACCACCGGTTTGGCGGCTGCTTGTGTTTCAAAAACCGTGTGTAGCGTAACCCGATGCATCTGATTTATAATAAAAAAAACATTGGATTGGAGAAAACCGTGGACGAAGTTTGTTTTTTGCATTGCGCCGACCTGCATCTGGGAGCCAGGCCCCTGGGGCTGGAAGCGCGCTTCGACGATTTTGGGAACGCTTTTGAGCGCATCGTGGACCATGCCCTGGAAAGTGAGGTCAGGTTCGTGCTCATCAGCGGGGATTTTTTTCATCAACGGTCCATCAACGCCGCAACGCTCGGACAGGCGCTGCACGCTTTGGATCGCCTGCGGGAGCGGTCCGTCCCCGTTTATGCGATAGAAGGCAACCACGACGCCGCCCTGTACGTGGACGGCGAGTCGTGGATGGGGTTTTTGAACCGGCAGGGATACCTCCGTCTGCTGCGCCCCGATGCGGACGCGGCGGGCTCGTATCTCTCCGAATACGACGGAGCGTCGGGGTGTATCGCGTATGCGCACGGCGTGCGCATCGTGGGGCTGGGATACTATTTCTCCGCGTCGGCAAAGCGCATGGAACAGCTGGCCGGTCAGCTGCCGGAATATGCGGGGCGCACCGTGCTGATGCTGCATTCGGGCGTTGACCGCCTGTTGTGGCAGGACGCGAACGCGCTGTCATCGTCCGCGCTCTCAGCGTTTGCGGGCAAGGTGGATTATTTTGCGCTGGGGCACATACACACCCGATACGAGATACCGGGCGGGTTCTATAACCCGGGGGCGCCCGAATGGGTGCATATCGACGAAATGAAGCGCGCGAACGCGGAAAAAGGCTTCTATTTTGTGCGTATCAGCGATGGCGGGGCGGCGGCCGAATTCATCCCTTCAACGCCGCGGCCGGTCCTGTTCATCGATATACAGGCGCAGGGAAATGCAGGGCAGAGCGCGCTGGAAGAACTGGCTGTGGAGAACGTAAAGGAAGCGATGGACGCTCATGGCCTTGCGCCGGTGGTGCAGATAGGCATCGGGACGCAGGAGGATACGCTGCTTTTCGATACGCAGGCGGTTGCCCGCGCGGTTGAAAGCAGGTGCGGCGCTATTAAGGCGGAGGTATGGATTAAATCCGGCGAAAATGAGGCGCGGGAATCCGGCGAAGGGGAGGACGGCGTGCCGATAGAGCGCATGGCGCTCGAAGAGCTTATAGCGGAGGAACTCCCCGGCGCCGATATGGAGGAAGCATGCGGCTTCGTGCTCGGGCTGCGCGATGCGCTTGACGCGGGGACGGATCCTTCCGTCATTACCGGTTCGCTTGAAGAGATGGTGAACAAGGTCTGGGGAGAGCAGATAAATGTGGGTTGAATCAATCGAGCTTAAAAACATCAAAAGCTATGAGAACCTTAAAATAAACCTGGAGCGCGGCGTCAACTTTATTTCCGGCATCAACGGCGCGGGAAAGACCACGCTGCTCGAATGCATCGGCCTGGCGCTGTTCAACTGCACCCGCGAAAAACGGTATGCGGAGCACTTTGTACGTAACGGCGAAAAGGAAGGCGTCATAGGCGTTACATTCCATGTGAACGGCGCGTGCTATAAAGTGGAGCGCAGGGTCTCGCTCAATTCCAGCAGAAACAGCTGGAAGGCGTTCGACATGTCGGCCGGCGGCATGCAGCTCAGGCTGTCAGGTGAAAGCGATATGGAGGCGTGGCTCAAGGAATGCATGGGCATCTTCGCGCATTTTACGCTTTCACGCATGTTCAACGACGTGATTGGCGTATCGCAGGGGATGTTTACCGCGCCATTCCTGTTGCCGGAAGCGCGCCGCAAGGAGCATTTCAATGCCATCCTGCAGGTGGAACATTATAAAAAAAGCGCGGAGAAAAGCAGGCCTGTGGCGGACCACATAAACAAGGAGATATTTTTCATAAAAGGACAACTGCAGACGCTCGAAGGCGCGCAGGAAACGCTTGAACAGATGCTGGAGGACGGCAAGGCGCTGGAAGCGGAGGCGCTGGCAAAGCGCGAGGCGCAGGAGATGCAAAAGAAAAAGCTGGATGCGGCGAAAAAGGAGCTTTTGCTGGTGCAGGAAAAGGCGCGCGCCATCGACGAAAACAGGAATGAAGCCGCGCTTGCGGAAAAAATATGGAAGGCGGCCGGGGAAAGGCTGGAAGAAAGGAAAGCGGAACTGGAGCACGCCCAAAAAGCCGTAGAGCGGCTCAGAGAATTGGAGCCGGGGTATCTGGAATACGAAAAGACGGCCCGGGAGCTTGGACAGATAGAAGAGCAAGAAAAAGAACAACGCAGGCTGGAGACCGAGAAAAGATGGGCCCAGGAAATACATTCGGCGCTGAAAGACGAGATGCGGGCGCGTCAGACCTGGGAAACAAAGGAAGCCCGCCGTGCATCGCTCGTAGGGAAGGAAGACGAAATCAAAAAGCGCGAGCAGGCGCATACGCAGGTACAGGCGGATTATAAATGGCTGCAGGAAATATCCGGTAAGATTAAGAAGGGTTTTGAAATGCTTCGAGAAAGGCAGGAGAGCATACAAAAGCATGAGGCCGGCCTTTCGGCTTTTCCTGCATTGAGAGAGCGGGAAGCAATGCTTAGCGGCGTCCTTGCCAGGCGCGATGAGGCGATAAAAGAACAGGCGGCTCTTAAAACCCGCATAGAACAGCTCAAGAGGGACATGGAGCGCGCAGGCGGCGGCGCCTGCCCGATCATGGACAAAAAGTGCCCGCTTGTCGGCACGGACCTGCAGGAATACCTCACATCCATGGAAGCCGGACTGCTGAAACAGTTGGTGATACAAACAAAAAAAGTGGAAGCTCTGGAAGATTCGGCAAAAGAACAAGAAGAAGTGAGGAATGCGATAATCGTTCTGGAGGAAACGGACAAGCGACTGACAGGTGAATTGGATATGCGGGCAAAGATTATTGCCCGCATCAACGAGAGGCTGGATGAACTGCGCTTCTCAAAAGCCCTGGAGGAGCTGCAGACGCACATTGAAGATGTGCGTCTGAATGTCCCCGAAGCCGTTGACGAGCTTTCCGATACCGATGAACCTCTGCGAAGCATTGAAAGCTATATGACGGCCGTTCAGAGGCGCATGGAGGCAACGCAGGATGCGCTGCAAAAGGAACGCGTCGCGTTTACCGGACAGCTTGGGGCGGCAACGGCCGAAGCCCGAGCGGCAAAGCAGGCGCTTGAAGACACGGAGAAAAAACTCGAAGCATTAAAAGATAAGGACAGTTCCGGCGCCCTTGCGTTGCCGCAGGACAAGGAGGGCATGCTCGCCGCACTGGCACAGGAGATAGAAGAATGCGATCGTAAGCTCAGGGAATTTACTTCGCTGGAGGAGCGCGGCAACGCCGTGCGCGCACGGAAGGAAGAACGGCGCTCCGTTTATGAACAGTATATTGAAAACAAGAGGTTTGCACAGGCCTTCGAACAGAGTGAAGCAAACGTTTCAAAAGCCGCCGAAGAAGTTCTGCAGTCGAAAGAACGGCTGGATGCGTGTAGGGAAAAGGGCAGAATGCTCGCCGAAGGCTGGGATGATGCGTTGCGTGAGCGTATGCAGGCGCGCGTGGACGAACTGAGCAGAGACTTTTTTGCCGGACAAAGCCGCCTGGAGGCTACGGACGAAAAACTGGAGAAACACAGGCAGGAGCTTGACAGGCAGCGCGAGAAAGTCGGTCAGGTAAAAGCGCTGCAGATAAAGGAAGCGCAGCTGCAAAAGGCGCTCGAGTTATTGAATATCATCTGCGGGAAAGTCCTCAAACGCATGGGCGAACGCGTTTCAAGGGTGTACAGGAGCAGGCTTTCAACCAGGGCGACGCAGCTTTACACGCAGGTTGCCAGGCAAAACGTGGAACTTTGCTGGGGCGAGGATTACGATATTGAGCTTATTGATATGCTAAGCGGCACGCAGCGTACGCGTACATTCAGGCAGCTCTCGGGAGGCGAGCAGATGACAGCGGCTCTGGCCGTGCGGCTGGGCCTGTTATCGCAGCTGAGCGAGGTTTCCATGGTCTGCTTCGACGAACCCACCACCAACCTCGACCGCCAGCGCCGCGAAAACCTCTCCGAAATCATACCGCGCCTGACAAAGAATTTTGAGCAGGTGCTTGTGATCAGCCATGACGATACGTTTGATTCCATCACACACCATACGGTCCGCCTGGTCCGCGAGCATCCGCAGCCCACGGCTTTACTCGATTTGCAGGATGTTTGACGCATATTATGTTTATTTGCTATGATAGTGCATACTATATTGCAAATGGAAATACTTGTTTCAAAGATTTATGGGAGGCGCTGCATGATAGAAAAGAGACGGGCACTCACGTATGCGATTATCCTCATCGTAACCGTTGCGTTCATATCCAGTGTGTTCACAATGGCTGTTACCGGAGGACTATCGGGCGTACGCGACGGTTTTGTGCTCAACAGCGAGCAATATCAGGAGTGGACCTATTATAAAGAGTTTGAACAGTTAAAGGACATTATCGACAGCCAGTATTACCAGCAGGTGAACAGCGAGACGCTCTATACCGGTGCGTTAAAGGGGCTGGTCGCGGCGCTTGGAGACCCGTATTCAAGCTATTATACGGCGGATGAATACCAGAACAAGCTCGAAGACCTCAGCGGCGCGTATTCGGGCGCGGGCATGACGGTAACGGCCGACAAGGAGCTTGACCGCATCGTCATCACCAAGGTTTTCAAGGATTCCCCTGCAGCCAAAGCCGGAATACAGACCGGGGATATCATACTGCAGATCGACGGGAAGGCGGTCGGCGGAATGCAGCTTGAGCAGACCACCGCGCTGATCAAGGGCGCTGCGGGCACCAAAGTTACCCTGACGGTCATGCGCGGGGAGAATGTATTTGACGTTTCGCTGGTGCGGGCGAAAATCGAAGTGGAACGCGTGGAATGGCGGATGCTCTCCGGAAACGTGGGATATATCCGCATTACCGAGTTTAACGGAAACTGTGTCGAAGCGTTTGACGAGGCGGTAAAAACGCTGGAGGGGAAAGGCGCGGTAGCGCTGATCCTGGATATGCGGGACAATCCGGGCGGTTATTTTGACTCGGCGGTGAAAATTGCCGACCGCCTGCTCCCCGAGGGGCGCATCGTTTCGACGAAGAACCGGAGCGGAAAAGAAGAGGTCTGGGATTCGGACGCCGGTCATATCAGCCTGCCCTTTGCGCTGCTTGTCAACGAATACAGCGCGAGCGCAACGGAAATCGTTTCGGCTGCGGTCAAGGATGCGGGCGCGGGCAAAATTGTCGGCGAAAACACTTTCGGCAAAGGAATCGTGCAGTCGCTCATCACGTTGAAGGACGGGAGCGGACTCAAGCTCACGACGTCCGAGTATTTTTCACCGAAGGGCTCGAAGATTCACGGCGTGGGCGTAAAACCCGACATCGTTGTCGATCTTCCTGATGAGTTGAAAAAGAACCCGCAAAAACTGACCGACGAAAACGATACGCAGCTGCAAAAAGCGCTCTCGCTTTTTAAGGACCTGATGCCTTCCCCGTCCCCGGCAGCGACGCCTTCGGCAACGGGCTGAGCGGCGGCCCGTATTTCCGGCTGATTATTTAGATACACCGCTTGACAATTCGTATGATTTGCGCTATTCTGTTCGAGTGTAAAGGCTGCGGCCTTTACACTCGAATTTTTGCGGCCGGGAGATTCCGTGCATGGAAAAGCGCGTACGCATAGGCTGTCTGTTTGATTTTTACGCGGAGCTGCTGACCGAAAGGCAGCAGGCCATTCTGGATGAGCATTACAATCAGGACCTGTCATTGTCCGAGATCGCGCATCGCTTAAGCATCAGCAGGCAGGCCGTGCTGGACACGCTGCGAAGAGGCGAAGCCCAACTCGAGCACTGGGAAGAAAAGCTCGGCATCTATGCGCTGTATTCCAAAAACACGAAGGCGTTGGATAAATGCCTGGAGCTGCTTGAAGGTATCGGGCAAAACGATGAAAACACCGGAGCGGTGCAGGCGCTGCAAAAGGAATTGAAAGCGATGCGCGACGGGTGGGAGGAAGCAAATGGCATTTGAAACGTTGACCGGCAAGCTGCAATCCGTATTCAAAAAAATATCTAAAAAGGGTAAGGTAACCGAAAAAGACGTCAAGGAAACCATGCGCGAGGTAAAGCTTGCGCTGCTCGAGGCCGACGTCAACTTCCTTGTCGTCAAGGATTTCATCAAGCGCACGTCCGAGCGCGCCACAGGTCAGGATGTGCTCGAGAGCCTTACGCCCGGACAGCAGATCATCAAGATTGTCAACGAGGAACTCACCGCATTGATGGGGTCCAAAGGCAGCAAGCTCAACACCGCGCCCAAACCTCCGACCGTTATCCTGATGGCGGGCCTGCAGGGCGCGGGCAAGACCACCATGTGCGCCAAGCTTGCCTACTGGCTTAAAAAACAGGGAAAATCCCCGCTGCTGGCCGCCTGCGACGTCTACCGCCCGGCGGCAATCGACCAGTTGAAAAAGCTTGGTGAAAAGCTTCAGGTGCCGGTATTTGAAATGGGGCAGGCCGATCCCGTAAAAATTGCCGATGCGGCGCTCGAACACGCGCGCAAATCGTTTTTCGATACGGTCATCATCGATACGGCAGGACGCTTGCACATCGACGAAGAAATGATGAATGAGTTAAAGCGCGTGGAGAAAAAGGTCGAGCCGCATAACATGCTTCTGGTCGTTGACGCCATGACCGGACAGGACGCGGTGAACGCCGCGAAAGCCTTCAACGATGCGGTCAGGCTTGACGGAGTGATCCTCACCAAGCTGGACGGCGACGCGCGCGGCGGCGCGGCGCTCTCCGTCAGGGCCGTTACGGGAAAGCCCATCTTGTTCGCGGGCATCGGCGAAAAGATAGAGGATATCGAGCCGTTCCACCCGGAGCGGATGGCTTCGCGCATTCTGGGAATGGGGGACGTGCTCACGCTCATAGAAAAAGCCCAGGATGCGTTCGACGAGAAGAAGGCCCTGGAGCTCGAACGCAGGATAAAATCGCAGCAGTTTACGCTGGGCGATTATCTGGAGCAGTTCGCGCAGATGAAAAAAATGGGGTCGATAACGGATGTGCTGGGCATGATCCCCGGCCTCAGCGGAAAGGTGTCCGCCGCGGATATAGACGAGAAGGAGATCGAGCGCATGGAGGCTATCATAAAATCCATGACCATTGCCGAGCGCGAGAACCCTTCCATATTAAATGCGAGCAGGCGCAGGCGCATCGCTGCGGGCAGCGGTACGACCATACAGCACGTGAACCGGTTATTAAACCAGTTTGAGAGCACGAAAAAACTCATGAAACAGTTGACCGAGGGAGGCAAAGGCGGAAAGAAAAGCCGCATGCGGTTCCCGTTTATGTAAAAATAATAATGGTTGCAGGAGGAAAACAACATTATGGCAGTTCGAATCAGACTCAAGAGGATGGGTGCGAAAAAGCGTCCCTTCTACCGCATCGTGGTTGCAGACTCACGCGCTCCGCGTGACGGGAAATACATTGAGGAAATCGGGTACTACAACCCCATGACCGAGCCGAGCGAGCTGAAGATCGACGGCGAAAAAGCACAGAAATGGATCAACAACGGCGCGCAGCCGTCCGATACCGTCCGCGCATTGCTGAAAAAGAACGGTACGATTCAATAGGTTGGCGCTACTTTTCGCGGCAGGAGGAACATGCTTTGGAAGAATTAGTACGGTATATCGCACAAAATCTGGTGGACGATCCTGATTCGGTGCGTGTGGAACGCTATGAAAAGGATCAATCGGTGATCATAGAGCTGCATGTAGCGCCTGACGATATGGGCAAGGTGATAGGGAAACAGGGAAGGATCGCCAAGGCCATCCGCGCGGTGGTAAAAGCCGCAACAGCGAAGGAAGACAAGCGCTATCAGGTCGAAATCATCTGAACAGTGCGTATAAAGAGTGTGTAGAATGGAACAGTTTCTTGTCATCGGGCAGGTGCTCAGGCCGCACGGCGTCAAGGGCGACGTGAAAGTACGGGTGCTCAGCGACGTAAAGGACCGCTTCCGGGGCCTCAGGCACATCTATATGAAGCTGAATGATGTGTACGAGCGCAGGCATATCGTATCGGTTCTGGGGGAGGGGGATCAGACCATTGTCCGGCTGGAAGGTGTTTCCAGCCGTGACGCGGCGGAGGCGTTGCGCGCGCAGTATATCTATGTCAATCGCGAAGACGCCATTCCCCTTCAAAAGGACAGCTATTTCATCTGCGATTTGATCGGATGCGCAGTGGCCGATACGGAGGGCGACGAGCTCGGCACGCTCACGGATATCATGCAATCGGGCGCGGCGGATGTTTATGTCGTGCAAAAAGACGGCAGGGAATTGCTTTTCCCGGCGCTGAAACGCCTGCTCGTAAAGGTTGACATTGAAAACAGGCGTATCGTTGTCGATGCCGGTGTGCTCAAAGAGGTAGCGGATATATGAGGGCGGATATTCTCACGCTGTTTCCCGAAATGTTTGAGAGCGTGCTCGCGTGCAGCATGATGGGGCGCGCATGCCAAGGCGGCCTGATTGACGTGCACCTGCACAATATCCGGGATTACGCGGACAACAAGCATAAGCAGGCCGACGACTACCCGTTTGGCGGCGGTCAGGGCATGGTCATAATGCCGCAGCCGGTGTTCGGGTGCATGGCGCACGTGCGCGCACTGTCGCCCAAAGGCCGGTGCATCCATCTTTCACCGCGCGGAAGCGTGCTGAACACGAAAAAGGCCCGGGCGCTTGCGGAAGAAGAGGCGCTCATCCTGTTGTGCTCGCATTATGAAGGCATCGACCAGCGCGTGATCGACGAACTTGTAGATGAGGAAATATCCATCGGCGACTATGTGCTCACGGGCGGCGAACTTCCGGCCATGGTGCTCTTGGACTGCGTTTCGCGCTTCATCCCCGGCGTGCTCGGGTGTGCGCACTCGGCACAGGATGAATCGTTCGGGGAAAACGGGCTGCTCGAGTACCCGCAGTATACGCGTCCCGCTGATTTTCGCGGGCTGCGCGTGCCGGACGTTCTTTTGAGCGGGCATCATGCGAACATTGCAAAATGGCGGCACGCAGAGTCTTTGCGCATTACGAAAAAAAACCGGCCGGATTTGCTCGAACATGCAGGGTTAAGCGAAGAAGATGTGAGAATTCTTGAAGAAGGCGAATAGTTTCTTGCGCTCAAATGGTTTATTATGCTATAATACGGTTTGTTATAACGGGCGGTCCTCTGCTCAGGCTTATCATGCGGCATGAACGTCTATGAATAAGGAGAATATACCATGGATATCATTCGTTCTATTGAGCAGGAACAGCTCAGAACCGACATCCCCAAGCTCGCTATCGGCGATACCGTCAAGGTGTTCGTAAAAGTCGTGGAAGGTACGCGCGAGCGTTTGCAGGCCTTTGAAGGCGTTGTTATTTCCCAGAAGCACGGCTCCAACAGGGAAACCTTTACGGTGCGCAGGGTATCCTACGGCGTGGGTGTGGAAAGGACTTTCCCGCTGCACTCGCCAAAGATTGCCAAAATCGAAGTGATCCGTCACGGACGCGTGCGCAGGGCAAAACTGTACTATCTGCGCGACAGGGTCGGCAAAGCGGCTAAAATCCGCGAGAAATAATAAGGGGCTTTCCAGCCCTTTATTTTTTAGGAAGAATCATGCGCGAAAACGAAAGGCATAATGCACCGCAGTGGTACCCAGGGCATATGGCCAAAGCGCGGCGCATGCTCAAAGAAAACCTCAAGCTCATTGATCTGGTGATAGAAGTTTTGGATGCGCGCATCCCGGCTTCGAGCAGAAACCCTGATTTTGAAGAACTTTTTAAGAATAAAATGCGCCTTCTGGTGCTTTCCAAAAGCGATCTCGCGTCAGAGGAAAAAACGCAGGCATGGATAAAGAGGTTCTCAGATAAAGGGTGTATTGCTATACCCTTTAATGCACGCGAACCAAGGGATGCCGGCCGTATTTTGGAGACTGTGCAGGAAATCATGCGGCCAACCCTGGAACGTTTTTCCACGCGCGGCGTCAAAAAGACAGTGCGGGCAATTGTCGCGGGCATACCGAACGCAGGGAAATCGTCGTTGATCAACCGCATGGCGCGGGGGAATCCGGCGGCTGTCGGGAACAAGCCGGGCGTGACGCGGGGAAAACAGTGGATTAAGGCCGGCCCGTACCTGGAGCTTCTGGATACGCCGGGGCTGCTCTGGCCCAAGCTTGACGACCGGGAGGTAGCCATGAATATTGCGTATGTAGGCTCGATCCGCGATGAGATCATGGACGCCGAGGCGCTGTCGGCAGCACTGCTTGATAAGCTCTACACTATAGCGCCCGATGCGATGATACAGGCATACGGCGAAAAGGGGAACATGAGCGGCGAACTGTTTTTATGCGAGCTTTGCCGCCGTCGAAACTGGATGCAAAAACCCGATGTCGAGGATACCGGAAGGATGGCGCGCGCGGTCATCGACGATTTCCGTACCGGAAAGCTGGGACGGATCACGCTGGAAAGCCCTTTTGGGGAGGGTTTGTAAATGAATGCCCTGAGCAGGGAACAGGCACGGCTGCATGCCTTGACGTATTACGAGCGTGCGCTGTGGGAATCGGGGGTCATGCATATCGCGGGCATGGATGAAGCGGGCCGCGGGCCGCTGGCCGGGCCGGTGGTCACCGCATGCGTCGTTATGCCAAAAGAACCGCTCATCGAAGGCGTACAGGACTCGAAGGCCATAAAGAGCGAGGAAAAGCGCGAGACGCTGTATGCGCGCATCATGGAGCACGCGGTTGCTGCTGGCATAGGCGTCGTTCCGAATGACGAAATAGACGAAATCAATATCCTTGTGGCCACGCGCAAGGCGTTTTCCCTGGCGCTGTCCCAATTAAAGCTAGTCCCGCAGTATGTGCTGACCGATCACGTGCACGGCCTGCATATTCCGTATGAATACACCATGCTCAAAAGAGGCGATGCGCTTAGCTATTGCGTTGCGGCCGCATCCATTGTAGCAAAGGTCACGCGCGACAGGATGATGCGCGAGGCAGGCAGGCTGTATCCGCAATACGGCTTCGACCGGCATAAGGGGTACTGCACGCGCGAGCACGAGGCGGCCATCCTGGAGCACGGACTGTGCCCGCTGCACCGCCGCAGTTTTTGCAGGAAATTCGCGTATGACGGCTGAAGATAAAAAACGGCTGGGCGCAGCAGGTGAGGCTGCGGCTGCAAGGTACCTTGAAGATCAGGGGTATACTGTTCTTCTACGGAA
>JBMOLJ010000120.1:0-28164 GCA_049324235.1 Bacillota bacterium | reverse complement strand
CATTAGGCCTCCTTTGCTTTATTGATGCGGTTGGCGAACCTTCATCATCTTAGCATCGGAGGTCTTATACTGCTATAAGCCTTTTAATTCCCCCAGTAAAACTGGGGGTTTATTGTGCTAAAGCTCAGTTAAATACCCCTTTCTTATGAAAGGGGTATTGTTTCTAAAGTAAAGGAGGTTTCGATTTGAAATTACTTAATAAATTTTTGGCTTGTTTTAGAAGGCCGAAAAATAATGTTGCTACAGCAATTATAAAAATATTTCCAGAAGTTATTTTAAGAGAGTTTAAGAACTTTTGATAAAACCTCAGTAAGTATTTGCGAATTAGTTTTTATGGTAAAGGCTGTAATTTGACTGATAATTTCGGCAAGCGAGTCTGTCGAATTTTCTTTTTTGGATTCTTCAAATGACTTGAGTAGATCGGGCATGTTTTCATCAATAGTATGAACAACAATATTCTCGACTATAGTTTGCAATTCATCTTTAGTCATTATATTGACCTCCTATTTTTTACCATATTATACCTGTGTTTAATGGTATACGATTAACTACCCTAGCGCAAGCTTTTTATTTTAATCAAATAACAACACTAGGCTTTAACAGAGCCTAAAGTTATGGGTGCGGATGGCGTAGTTAGTGCGCCCATTTTTAAAAACACGGTGGTATAAGGAGGATACCGCCGTGTATTTTTGTCCCTAACTGCCTTTGTTCGTCAAAAAAAGCCATGCTTATGCATGGCAATATTGCGCACACAAATATGAATATACACATCATACCACAGGAAATATAATCGCATTGACCCGGCTGACATCTGTCCAGCCGGGTCTTTTTGTTCTCGGCTCTGTCGGCTGCCGCTCCCCGCCGCCTCCGTTCGATTTTCCCACTTCAAAAATCGAAACGGAGGAAAAATCAAATGACAACGATCAATCTTCGGGACTACTACCCGTATTATACCGCCGACTGCTTTATTGAGGTGTCGGACGAAGTTGCCGCCATGCTCTTGGCCCATGCGCGCTATGAAGCTGCGTATCAGCGCCGCAGATACTGGAATAAGGCTCATTACTCTCTCGACCGAGGCGATGGTATTGAGCATGATGCATTGTTCGTCTCTGTATCTCCCTGCGAAATATATGAACGCAAGGTTACATATGAACAGCTTTATGCTGCTATCGCCAGTCTGCCGGACAAGCAGGCGAAACGCATCTATGCCTATTACTTTCTTGGTATGAGCAAAGGTGCAATAGCCAAGGCCGAGGGTGTCAACAAAAGCCAAATAACGCGCTCTATTCAGGCAGCATTAACCCGAATTGAAACATTTCTAAAAAAAGTGCTCTAACAGAGCGCAACTTTTGCTCTGAAATTCTCACGGCTAATGAGGGGACAGGCGTCCCGCTTAAATGAACCTTGAAAATTTCATATACGGTGTTTCAGGTACATTCCCCGCGTGGCTGTAGAAGGCAAGCGAAAAAGGGCCGACGCAACGACAGCTATAAGCCCGAGCGATCAACGGAACCCTTAATCCCGGCTGTGGCAAACCGGGCGCGATGACACACGCGAGAGATAATGATACTTCCTCACGGCCCCCTATAGACTTGGGGGGAGCCTCTGCGGTATGCGCTTGTCTGGCAAACGGCGGTACATTCGGAGCTATGATGCGGCAAAGCTGACCGCAGCCTGAGATATCCCTCTCTGCCGAGGGCGCGTGGCAAATTTGGCAGAACATCGGCATCAGAGATCATGGGCTGGCCTTTGTATTTTACAAGGTCAGCCTATTCCTGTGGTGCCGGTAAAAATGAACTTTGAAATGAGTGAGCCAGTGGGTGGCAAACCGGTGAGCGCAGCCCCATTTTCAAAAACATACTGTACAAGCGGTTTCACATTGTGGGGCTATGATGCCGAGCTAATGGCAGCTCACAGTATCCCGGTTGTCGGGGCGCGTGGCAAATACGACAAACTTTTCATAAAGAAAATAACTGCTTATAATTTATATAAGCAATACACTTGGAGGTGATTGCGAATGGAAAATATCAAAAGCATATCTGAAAATACAGCTACTACACCCAATGAAAAATATGCAAAGACAAAGGCATATCAAGATTTTATAAATGTACTTTCGCAGATTATCGAAAAGCATGGTGCGGAAGTTTTAGATGAAATAAATCGTGCCAAGTAAAGATGTTTTCCAATAATTTATTGGAGGTATGGCTATGAATAGGAGTGGAAAAAAATGTGTGCTTTATCCTCGCGTTAGTACCGAAATGCAGGTTGATGGGTTCAGCTTGGACGGGCAAAAAACAGCTTAAAGCGTTTTGCAGACAGAGAAGAAATGGAGATCGTAGACATTTACGAAGATGCTGGTAAATCTGGCAAATCCATAGAGGGCAGACCCGCTTTTAAACAAATGCTCTGTGATATTGAAAATGGCTTGGATATTGACTATATTTTAGTCTATAAGCTCTCCCGCTTTGGCAGAAACGCAGCCGATATTTTAAATTCCTTGGAACACGTTCAATCCTTTGGTGTAAACTTAATTTGCATTGAGGAAGGAATTGATTCCTCACAAACAAGCGGAAAGCTCTTAATTTCCGTGTTATCTGCCGTTGCTGAAATAGAGCGTGAAAATATCATTGAGCAGACGATGAACGGACGAAAAGAAAAAGCCCGTCAAGGTGGTTGGAACGGCGGGTTTGCTCCCTATGGTTACTACCTCAAGGATAAGCAGCTCTATATCCAAGACGACGAAGCCGAAGCGGTACGCATCATCTTTGACAAATATGTGAATGGTAATATGGGATTTTATAAAATTGCCAATTACCTTAATTTGCAGGGTATCCAAAAAATCAAACGTGCCAATGGTACTCTCGCCCAATGGAGTACGCATTTTGTCAGAATGATAATCGACAATCCTGTGTACTCTGGAAAGATCGCCTTTGGCAGACGAACGAGAGAAAAGGTCAAAGGCACTAAAAATGAATACCGCCAAGTACACCAAGATGAATACATTATCGCAGATGGTCAGCACGATGCTATTATATGTGAGGAACTATGGAACCAGGCACATGAAAAGCGAGAAATAACAGGCATAAAATCCCCATCTAAAATTGGCCGGGACAGGGCGCACTTATTAAGCGGCATTTTAAAATGCCCGAAATGCGGTGGCCCGATGTACACCAACAAACACGCTTGGACAAACAAGGACGGTACATATAAAGAAATTTACTATTATGTGTGCAGTAAAGCTCGGACAGCGCGGGGAAAAAGCTGTGACTATAAGGCTATGCTCAAAAAAACCGACATTGAACCGCTTGTCATTGAGGCAATCAGAGAACTGATTAAAAATCAGGATTTTGCAACCGAAATCAAATCAAGGATAGGCAAGGAAATTGACACTTCCACGTTAAACAGAGAACTGAGCAATTATGAATCCAAGCTGCGTGAGGTCGAACTCAATAAAACCCGTCTTGAAAATGAAATTGACAGTCTGCCGGAAGACACTCGTTTTAGGGAACGTAAGCTCCATGATATGACCCTCCGGCTTGATGGATTATATGACATCATCGTAGAACTGGAAGAAAAAATTGAGGACGTTAAGCTGCGCCGTAAAGCTGTGGAACAAGATGCCATCACATTGGAAAACATCTACACCCTACTGGCTAACTTTGATAAAGTGTATGATAAAATCAGCGATGAAGAGAAAAAATCTCTAATTTCTTCGCTAATCAAAGAAATCGAGATTTTCCCATGTGACGAGGCTGAGCTGCCTTTGAAGTCTATTTTATTCAATTTTCCTGTTTATAAAGACGGTGGAGATGTTTGTGGGTTTTTGTGGGACAAAAGTACGCACGTCTCAACGTGCGCCGTGTGCGGGAAAGGAACACGGATTTACATCTTTGACGCTTACGTTGTCCGTCCCTTTTGTAAGCATACTGTTAGAACAATCTATCGATGATTTAAATCCTGTTTTATAGATAAAGGTTATACAATATGGATTCTTTTTTCCTTTGTCATCTACTTCGCCAATTATAACTCTATCAATTATACTTTCAAATACCGCTCTGTCAAAAGAGCTTAACCCTTTGTTTACTTCCAATACTCGTTTAAACTCCGATATACGTTTTTTAAGGTCTTTCTCATTACTAAATGATTCCTCAAAGTGAAATCTCTTTTTCTGTAACTCCTCAATCTTAGCAGCTAATTCAGCATGCTTTTTTTCATAGTTATCTTTATCAATAGTATCATTCAATCTCATATCTACCAACTTATTTATTTTACAATTATATCCGTATATATCATTATCAATGTTTCTTAACTGTCTTTCCAAATTTGTTTCATTAAGATGTTTCTCAAGCCTTTGCATAAATTCCTCGATCACCTCGCTGTTATTTGTGCAAATAAGCTTGTAGGAATCCATAAAAGCATTTTCGATAAGTTTTTCATCAAGACCTTTACTGTCAGGGCAATTTCTTCTACCCTTCTTTGTAGCTGTAGTGCATTGCCAGACTCTTTTTTCATGTTTATAACCGCTATGCCAACTCCGCCTACTAAAAGTGCCCCCACAAAAGAAACAAAAGATTTTACTACTAAACGTATACTTATAGCTTTTTTTATCAGCTGTTCCTTTATTGTTCAATTTAATACTTCTTTGCTCAAGCAACCTATGTGCTTCGTTAAACATTTCTTCTGAAACAATAGGTTGGTGATGATCTTTTATATAATATTTTTCCTCTTCTCCCATGTTTTCAAGGCGTCTATGAGTAATAGGGTCTACAGTAAAGGTTTTACCCATTAAAATGTCGCCTTTATACTTTTCGTTTTTAATGATCCGACGAATCGCAGATTCACCCCAGGTACTACTCCCCCGTTTAGTTTTAAAGCCAAGCATTGTTAATTCTTTGGCAATGGTATACGCTCCAGCGCCTTCAACATATCTCTGAAAAATATATCTAACAGTATCCGCTTCTTCTATATTTATATTAATGGTTTTATCATTAGGATTATAGTCGTAGCCTAAGCATCCTTGAAATCCTATTAATTCTCCACGTTTCATTTTCATTTTAAGGCCCATTTTTACATTAGCAGAAATAGACTCGCTTTCCTGCTGGGCAAGAGAGCTTAAAATTGTAAGCAATATTTCACCATTCATTGTCAAAGTATTGATGTTTTCTTTTTCAAATATAACTGCTATGTTTCTTTCTTTAAGAAGACGAACATATTTTAAAGTGTCTAAAGTGTTTCTTGCAAACCGCGAAATGGACTTTGTAATTATCAAATCAATTAAACCGTTCGTTGCATCAGTTATCATGCGCTGGAAATCCGTTCTTTTTGTAACTTGTGTTCCTGAAATGGCTTCATCAGCATAAATATCGACCAGTAACCAATTTGGATTTGATTCAACAAACTCCTTGTAGTATTTCATTTGTGAATTATAGCTGTTTAACTGTTCCTCCGAATCTTTACTTACACGACAATATGCTGCGACTCTCAGCCTATCAACAACTTTCATGCATTGTCTATTTATCTTATTTTTCGCTGATTGAATAACCTGAACTTCTTTCATGCTAGTGCATCCTCCGAATTTACTTTGTTACTGAGATTCTAGAAAGTAAATCCGAATACTTCAAGCTTGCAAATCACTAACTATTTTGTAATCTTTCATAAGTGAAGTCTTAATTGCCCAGTATTCTTTTTCGGATATGAGCTTTTTATTTAGCAATTGATTGAGCATAGCAAGCTGCATACTATATTTAAGGAGTTTGTTATTATCTATCATACTTACACTCCTTTATTTGGTTGAGAAAGGATAAGCTTTATACTCATAGCCTCCTGTTCTCCAACAAGAATATATGTCCAGTTGTTATCTATTCTGAATCACTCCGTATGCCCCTCCGTTTTAGGGTATATACACCTACTATGTTTTCCACGGACAAGGCGGCGGCTAGGGTTTTTCCCAGCCTTTATAATCCAGGAAAGCCGCCACCCTACCATGGATTCAATGTTCTCAACCGATACCTGAATGGCTTGCAGGTTACAAGCTCCATAGCTTCATGCTCTCCGCATTCCGATGCCGAGCCGTCCCTTTCAGTGATGATAGCCAGACGGAAGTATCCCCCGCACTGCAAAGGTCATCGCAAGCCGGTTTACCATGCCGGTGAAGCCGTTGTAGGTCTCGCTCGAGCAATTTGCTGTCATGGCGTACAACGCTTCCTGCTTCCCCCTTTCAGGGCTTTACAGCGCAACGTATTCAGGTATCGAATATTTATTTGTCAAACTACATATGCATCTGTTTTCAAAAGCCCTCAAATGAAATACCCTTTCCATCTGTGGGCACTGGTATTAGCATAATTTGAAGTTCAAAATCTTTGAAATTAACTTTGTCTGTAGTTGACGCCGCATTTCTTCGTCTATGCAGCTATATACATTTCCATAAGAATCAAAAAGAAGTTTTGTAGATAGTTTTGAAATATACCCTTCATAATGGTCTACTATTCTATTGATGGCAGTTGGATTGCCCTCAACTGCTGCTTGTATCGTGGAAAATGGTAACCGGCTTGCTTTACTACGTGAATGGCTCTTTTTCACTTTTATCCTCTATATATTTTTTTAGTTGCTTTAGAGAACTCGTTCTCATATAGCTGACGGTTCTACGCACAAGGTTTAAACACCTCGATATGGCCGCATCTGTCATATCAAACCAATAACTTAATAAGATTACATTTCGCTTTTTTCGGGGCAGCGTATTTATTGCTTCATAAAGTAGTTCGTTTTCGATATCGAATAAGAAACCTGCAGCTGCTATTTCAAAACCAGTAGAACTATACTTATCCACTGAAAATAATTGATTTCGTTCTACTTGCGAAAGCTCACTGAACAGCTTTTCGTTTTCTTTTAGATAGCCATAATGCCTCTTTATATCTCTCATTTCATTGGTAATAGTCTTTTTACAAAAATGATCAAACTGTTTTTCAATCCTATCCTTATCAGAAGGAGAAAACTCCATAGAGTCCGCTCCTTCCTTATGAAATTAAAGTGATAGGACATGTTCTTTTGTCCTTTCACTCAATAGCACGATTGGGAAGGGCGGTTTTGGCAAACCAACCCAAAAATTTCAAAAAAAATTATAGGAATGCAACAATTTTGCGTTTATTTCAATAAAATGTTAGAATTGTTTCTATATACAACTAGTAAACATTTATCGTAATAAAAAAACAGGAATGATGCTGCATCCCTGCCCTGTAATATGTAAAGTATTATATTTTATGCGTCTAGTCGCGAGAATAACAGCCTATTGATGCTCATGTTTCTTAGCAAACAGAACCTATAGATTTTTTGCACACTCAACTACCTCCAAGTCTTTATTTCCGATATCGGATTGGAGCATTTACAGTGACTCTTTAGCCTGTAGGTCTCATCCAATTACAACCGCTTTTTCCCACATTTCAACTGCCTTTAAGGCCTCAAAAACTGAAGAAGTGTCGCCAAATACCCCCACCATGGTTATATGCTGAGGACAATTCCCTACTATCTCCGCTATTTCAACATTCGATGTTTTTTCTGCGATATCTCCAGCCATAAGCACTATAGCAATCGGCCCCTGAATGAATCCTATAGACGTTATCATGCCATTGATAAGTTTTTCTTTAACGGCATCATCCGTAATCCTTCGCGATAGAATTCTAATCGTGCCGTTTGACGGGGTATTGATGGCTTTTATAGTTAACATACCAGATTCCTTCCACGGCTTATTGAAGCTCGGACAGTATCGCCTTTGAGGGGGACGCGATGACGGACGTGGCAACAATGGTTCCTTCCTGTTTAAGCTTCTCCTCGCAGGCCCGTATCGCCGTATTGACGGAAGCCACCTCTCCTGTCAGCAGCACGAATCCCTTGCCTCCCAGCCCCCTGGCCAAACGGATATCAATAAGCGTTACGCTCGACGCTTTGACCGCAATGTCTCCCGCAATAACGGAAGAGACCGCCGTCATCGTTTCGATGATGCCGAGGGAAGCAAGGCGGTCAATTCGGGCGGTACCCGTGAGTGCTGGAAACACCGCCTCACTGACGTTAGAGATCACGTGTCCCTCGAGGGCAAACTCGCAGCCGGCCAGCTTACCTGCCTCGACTGCTATGTATACGGCGCCCACCTCGCCGCTTATGATAGTGATATATTTCCCCGGGCAAAGAGGCGATGCAAGGATAAGCTCCACATCGGCCGATTTCAGCATGACGTCTGTAGCCTCTATTCCTTTTGCAATGCTTTTGAATTCTAGGATCCCTATTGATTTCTTCAATGCTGTCCCCCCTAAGATCTCATGATCTCAATAAAGTTCTCATCGATGCTTGTAACTTTCCCAGCGATGCCGGAATGGATTTTTACCCCGAGTTTACCATCCGGAATATCGCCTATCAGTTCGTTCCTTTCGATCATATCTCCCACCGATACCACGGGTTGGGCAGGGGCCCCGATATGCTGCCTCAAAGCGATACGCAAGCGTGTGAAACGCTCCGCGCCGTCTTCTTTCAAAGGTGCATCGACATCATATTGCGAAAGTGCCAATTGACCCACCAGTTTTTTTACCGGAAACTTTTTGAACTCTCTGAATTGAGATGCTCTTTCAGGCATCCGGTTATCCGTCCTGCGGATTCCGGCCGCCCCCAATCTGCCTTTGAGATAGTTGTTCAGCTTCCAGGGCTGTAATCCCATGATGCACGCCCGTTCGCAAAGCCCGCATTCCGAGCATATCAGGGCTTCGTCCATGCTTGGATCTGTTTCAAAACCACGGGTATAGCTTGCCATACGCATCAGCCTGTCCGGACGGAGTCTGTGCCCCAGAAGGTTCCTCGGACATACCTCGCTGCAGAGAGAGCAGTGACAGCAGGCGATCCGGGCGTCCCGTAGCATTCTCTCCATGGGCTTGCCCTTGGACTCTATCAGCCTGTGGTCCGAGGGAAGAACGATATAGCCTTTTGTGGTCTTGGTAACCACGGCGCTTTCATGATAGATGAGCTTGCCCATCATCGGCCCGCCTTCGATCATCGCAAATTCGCGCACCGCGGGTCCACCGGCCAACCCGACAGCCTCCATAGCGCTGATACCAATGGGCACTTTGACCGTAACGGGCTGATTAACCGCACCGGTAACGGTAAGATATTTCTCCGTGACCGGAACGTTCTTTATCGCATTGTTGATGTTGAGCAACGTTTCGACGTTCAGCACCACCACCTGCACATGAATGGGGATGCCGCCTTCGGGCACTATTCTTTTAAGCACCTCGTACACCGTGACCTGCTCATCGCCCGCCGGATAGAAATCCTCAAGCTGGAAGACCTCCACTCCGTTAAACCGCGGCAATGCGGATTCAAGGCACGTAACGGCCGCCTTGTGTTTCCCTTTTATGGCAACGATTCCTTTTTGGGCCCGCAACACCCCAACAACCGCAACAAGCGCGGAAAGTATCTCGTCCGTGTATTCGACGAGGAGCTGCTGGTCCACCCGCAACAAAGGCTCGCATTCGGCAGCGTTGACGATTATGTATTCGGCTTCTCCGGCGAGCTTCACATGAGTAGGAAAGCCCGCGCCGCCCGCGCCGACAACCCCGCATTCCCGCACAAGCTCTATGATGCCGCTCTCCATTTGAACACCCCGCTTCTACTTGATTGAGAATCCGCCGCCAAGGACGCACCTTCTGGTTCGCGCGAAGGATTTCGCCGAAGTGATGCCTTCTCCCGTCGGTCCGGCTACCGTCATGGTCGTATGGCCTTCTCCCCCAAACCCTAAGCCCGCATACGACGGCGCGTTCTTTACGAAAATCGTCGTCTGGATCGCCTTGGCGCATTTAGTGAGATTGTCCACATCCCTTGAGTGCATGATGGCAGTATGCCGGTTCCCGTGCTCGAGCTCAACGGCGAGATCTATGCCCTCGTCAACATCCTTTACGCGAACGATGGGCAGTATGGGCATGAGCATTTCTTCCTGAACGAAGGGGTGATCCTTCTTGGTTTCCACAATAATGACACGCAACGACGAATCCGCCTCTATTCCAATCTCTTTAAGCAAAACGTTTGCGTTTTTGCCCACGAATTTCTTATTCGGCGCGCCGTTCTCGTTTACCATGATGCTCACCAGCTGATCGAGCAGGGCTTTATCGGTCAGATGGTATACCGGGAGCTGTTTCATGTAATGAATGAGCAGGTCCGCAACGCTTTCCACCACGATGACTTCCTTCTCGGCTATGCACAAAACGTTGTTATCAAAGCCGCATCCGTTGATAATATCGGCGGCAGCCTTTTCAAGATTGGCTGTCGTATCCACCAGAGCCGGCGGGTTGCCCGCGCCCGCGCCGATGGCCTTCTTTCCCGTTGAAAGCGCGGTTTTAACCACGCCGGGGCCGCCTGTGGCAACGATCATGCTGACCGTGGGATGCTGCATCATTTCGTTGGCGCTCTGGATGCTGGGCGTTGCCGTCGCCGTGAGCAAGTTATTCGGGCCGCCCGCTTGTACGATCGCCCTGTTCAGTATCTCTATGAGGGTCCTCGAGCAGTTCTTCGCGTTCGGATGAGGACTGAACACGACGCTGTTCCCTGCGGCGATCATGCCGATGGAATTGCAGATGATAGTTGCCGTGGGGTTGGTCATGGGCGTGATGGCCCCTATGACTCCGTACGGGGAAAGCTCTGTCAGAGTGAGGCCGCCATCTCCCGTATGGACCTGTGCCTGAAGGTCCTCGATGCCCGGGGTTTTCTCTATTGCGAGGATGTTCTTGAGGACCTTGTCCTCGTACCTTCCCAAGCCGGTCTCTTCCCAGGCCATCTTCGCAATCAGTTCGACATTTTCCTTCGCCGCTTCGCGCATGGCTCTGATCAGGCCGTTCCTTTGCGAAAGGCTCAGCTTCACCAGTTCTTTTTGTGCGATCCTGGCAGCCTCAACCGCCTCATCGACGGTTTCAAAAACACCGCTGCCTCCCGCATAGTTCTTTGAAGCGCTCAATTCCTGTATCGCCCGCTTAACGAGCCGCTCCAGATCGATCGTTCCCAATCCCATACTGTTACCTCCCTTTATTGCTTGCCTCTACGCTGTCAATGATCCCCACGATCGTACAGTCGATAGGCGCATTGCTGTTTTCGAACGGTTTTGACGCGATACTGCCCATAGTGACGAGTACGATTTCTCCCGTCCCGGCGCCAACAGAATCCACGGCGACTTCGATCTTGCCATCGGGTTCCATATGCGCGTCCAAGGGCTGCACCATAAGTATCTTTTGCCCTACCAACGCTTCATCTTTACGCGTTGATACCACAGTGCCAATTACCATGGCTATGAACATGCTTCTCCACCCTCACATTTCTTGGCTGGCATCCAAACCAATGCCATCATTTGTTCATTCCGATTAATGCTTGCCTAGCCCGATCCCGTTTGATCCTGCCTCAGCAGTGACAGTTCTGCGCAATGCCTAAAGGCGTCACCAGAAGAGGGCTTACAGGCTTAAAAGTCTTAATGTTTAAAATTCTTTCGAATATGGACTCAAATTCATCAAAGCTGCAGGCACCGCCCACAACATAAATGCTATTGATGTCGTACCCCCGGATATGACGCTTCACAATATGCGCCATCTTTTCAACGACAGGCTTTACAAGGGCAATGACTTCTCTGCTCCGGCCGGGTTCCTTCTTTATCAGTTCCGCTTCCTCGAACGGTATCCTGTAATGCCCCGCCAGCACCAGGCTCATATGGGTGCCGCCGGTCGGCTCATCGGCCGTATAGATGACCTTCCCGTCCCTCAGGATGCTGATTCCGGTAGTGCCGCCGCCAACATCCACCACGGCGCCTTCCCGTATCCCCAGCACGGCTGCCGCCGCAGAAGGTTCATCAACAACGTTCACCACTTCCATGCCCGCCGACTCGCATACATTGGCTATGACCTCCCTGTTGCCGCCAACTGTGCCCGGCGGCACCGCGGTCGCCGTATATACAAGCTCCCTGCCCAGTTTTTCTTCTATCTGGCTTTTCAACCGCTTTACGATGCTGACAGCGCCGACATAATCGACCACCAGGCCGTCTTTGACGACAGACGCGCCGAACGTCGCGCCCGCAACCGGATTATCTTGTTCATCCAACACGGAAATAACGATATTGGCGGTTCCAAGGTCGACGCCTGTTTTCAGGCTGCCTGTGCAGGGCAGGCACGTACTTTCTTTGAGCATCTCGTCAAACTTTTGAATATATGTGTTCGCGTCTGTAAGATCCATATACTTTATCCCATCGCCACGATGCCGCAATCGACCAGCCTAACCCTGTCTCCGTTTTTTATACCGCCGGCATTGGCTTCATCCAGATCGATATGCATTTCCAGTGCGAATCTGTCCGATACCCTCGCAAGTACGTTGCCGAATACAAGCTGCCGCTCGCCGCTTAATGTCCTGACACATACGCAGTCCCCGTCTTTTATCCCCCGCGTCTTTGCATACTCAACGGGCATGTGGATATGCCGCCGTGCAATGATAACGCCCTCATCCTTCTTGATACTGCCCTTTGGCCCTGTCAGCACGATGCCAGGAGACCCTTCCACATTGCCGGATTCCCTGACCGGCGGCTTTATCCCCAGTACAAAGCTATCTGTATTGGATATCTCGACCTGGGTTTTATTGCGGACCGGGCCAAGAATGCGTACGTTAAAAATGCTCCCCTTGGGCCCGGTAATGGTTACAACCTCTTCGGCCGCGAATTCCCCCGGCTGCTTAAGCTCCTTCAAAACGGTCAATTCATGTCCCGCACCAAACAATGCGTTAAGATCCTCCCTGCACAGATGCGCGTGCCGGTTGGATACGCCTACGACGATGGTATCGCTTTGCCATTCCTTCAGTTGCCTTTGGACTTCAAGGACTATCTTATTTAGCAATTGCTCATCAAACTGCATCACTACGCTCACTCTCAACTTCGTCTGCTGGTTTGTTTTTTATTTCTTCTGCGGGTACAACGATTGTTTCACCAGTTGGTTCATTGGCTACCGTTTGCCGCCGTGCTCTGACACCGCTTACGAACGGCGCAGGTTTTGCCTCGGATGAAACCAGTACGCCCGTCTCATCATGCGGCCGCGCAATGACATGGCAGGCGATGAGTTCTCCAACCCGCCGTGCCGCTTCTCTTCCCGCATCCGTAGCGGCTTTCACCGCGCCAACGTCTCCGCGCACCATGACGGTGACCAGTCCGTCGCCGATTCTTACTTCACTGGCAAGCACCACATTGGCAGACTTGAGCATGACGTCGGCCGCTTCCATCGCGCCGACGAGACCTTTCGTCTCGATCATTCCCAATGCTTCGTTCATACCTATCCCTCAGTTTCACTTTCTTTTCTTATAATGGATACAGGCAGTTCTGGGGCCGCCCTTCCTGCGTGTGCAAGCAGGGTCATGACAGAGGTTGCAGATAAAATCCTGCCCTGTTGCTTCATCTGCTGGTCCCTCTTTTACTTTCTCAGCCGGTTCTGCGGCCAGCATATCCGATCCGGCCGTTGGTTCCTCTTGTACCGGGTTGAAATCCTGCAAGTCTTCCTTTTTCTCGGGTTCCGGCTGTTTTACATCAGTTTCTGGTTCCTTTTCTTCTACATCGGAGCCTACGTCCCCTGCGGCCGCGTCATCCGGCTCTGCGCCCGCCCCGGTTTCCTGTCCGCTTCCTTCGCCCGCTGCGGTAGCCTGCGCCGCCGATTCCGTTTCTGTCTCTTCACCAGGTACCGGCGCTGGTTCTTCCTTCGCCGTGGCATCCGCCGTTTCCGGTTCTATCTCTTCACCGGGCACCTCCGCAGTTGCTTCCTCAGTGACCGCTTCCACCGGCGACATGTCGTTTTCAGGCACATCCTGTATTGTTTCGTCCCCAGGCGCTATCGTTTCAGGTTTTCTCTTCCCTATGTTCTCTTTTGAACGGGTCAGTTGCTCCAGGTCCTTGTGAGGGCGCGCGATAACGAGGCTGCTGTATACCTTGCGCACCCTGGCTGCCGCGGCGCAACCCGATTGTACAGCCGCCTGCACCGCGCTCACCTCTCCCTCAAGTTTGACGGTCACAAGGCCTCCGCCCTTGGCCAACTCATATCCAATCAACGTAACATCGGCAGCTTTCACTGCCGCGTCCGCCGCTTCCATCGCCGCGGGAAGCCCCACGGTCTCGATCAATCCGAGCGCGTATCCCGCCATGCGCTTCACCCCTTCCTAGTTGCTTTGATGTCATTCCTTATCGGAGGCATCCTTTTACGATACCTTCTCTTAAATATAGGGTGTTGTCACGGAAGGCGCCTTCTCCCCGCCCAGCGTTTCAAGAAGCTGTACGCCTACGTTGATGGCAGCCTTCAAGGCCTGTCTTACCGCGCCTGAATCCCCGGATATGAACAGGATGGACTCGTTGCTGAAGGAGGTACCCGAGGCCGGCGAGGCGTAGCCCAGTACCTCCACATTGGCTGCCTTCACTGCGGTATCCGAAATCATTACGCCAATGGCCGCCGGCGCGCCGACAATGAGGCCGAAGGCTTTGCCCAAAGGAGCATTGAAAGCCTTGTTGCAGGCATAGCTCGCACGGGCGGTATACTGGAATTCCAGGTGCCCCGCAGCGTTGGCGTAGACATCCCCGAAGGTCCTGTCCAGTTCCTTGAGTGCGACCTCGATAGCCCTGCGCGCATCGGATACATCCTCGGCCCCGAAGATGATGAGGCATCCGTGCCCCGCGCCGCCCTTGGTATCCCTGGCGAGTTCGACGGATATGATCTCGGTATTGGTTGCCTTTACCGCCTCATCCGCCGCCATGATGTGCGGCCCGGCGCCTGTTCTTGCGCCCAGTATCCCTATGGAACGGTACTTTTTGTCCAGCTTCATGACCTCATGCAGCTTGCTGTCCACATTGGCGATCACCAGCCCGATCGTATCTCCGATCGCTGTCCCCACGAATTCCGTGAGACCACAGGATATTGCTTTATTAAGCTGATCCGACATTGCTTATACCTCCAGAATTATTTTTTACTGTACGGATAACCCCGTCGTGGGTTCGAGTCTAACCCGCATATATGGCTCAAACACACCGACAGCACTCAGGTTAGTTTTTTCATGATCGATATCTTCTCTTTGACGGCATAGTCTTTGGCCTCATCCGTTATCAAGGCCATATCGGGTATGATTATGCCTCCCGAGTTTTTATAAGCGAGAATATCTTTTTTTGTAATGACGCGCTGATTTAAATACGGATATTCGCTTGCGGTATTTGTATCATCGGACCTGGCAAGTGAATTGCAATCGCGTGACGTTTCTATTGCATCTGCAAGGCTTTGGGCAAATGTCTCGCAGGCTGTCATGCTGCATCCGTAAGAAACGATGGTCTTTAAGTGTCCTATGACCATGCGCAGATAATTCTCGTTTACGTTAACAGAAAGATAGGCGGGCAGGCACCCATTGATGCAAAAAATAATTTCCCTGCCCATTTCCAAGGCGGTAGCGACTGCCGTTTCAACCAGGCTGTCCGCAACCCCCATGCACACCCTGGCCAGCGAAGAAAAGTTTATGGCGGGCACCCCGATGACAGCGGATCTTTCAATGATCCCCTTCAATGCTTCTGTTTCCATAGATTCAAAAACACTTTCGAAAAAGCCATGTCCTAGAACATACTCTTTCATTCCGGGACTGGTCACGGCAGTTATCGGAAAACCGTTTAATTTTATCTTTTCAATGTCCGCCGACAACTTTTCAAAAATACTTTTGTTATCGTCTATGAACAGAAGAATCTGTTTCTTGTGCGCATATTGCCTTTTTATTTCTTCCAATACCTTCCGGACCAATTCTTCAACGTTCAATACATCCACTCTCCCGGAATAAGCTTTTTGAGTGCTGAACACAGGACAGGTTCATAGCGCCCTTCGATTTCTCAATGGCCGCCAATGTTGCACCGGAAGCCCTGCTCCTCAATGATCCTCTTGAATTCCTGCATATCTTCCTCACTGGGAGTCCTCAGTTCGCCGCCCATTGGATATTCCATTCCTAACGCTTCATATTTGTTCGTACCGAGCTTATGATAGGGCAGAAGATGGATTTCTTTGACGCCAATCAAATGCCTGGCGAATTCGCCTATCATCCGTATGCTTTTCGCGTCGGCATTAAAAGTGGGTATAACCGGAACTCTTACAACGACCTCTTTTGCAACCTGCGCAATCAAGGCCGCATTTTTTATGATCATCTCATTGGAGACTCCTGTATACTTCTTATGGATCTGAGGATCAATACATTTAACATCCAATAAGACAAGATCAACGAGTGGCATGACCTGCCGTATCACCTGTTCGGAAGCATATCCCGTCGTCTCTATCGCGGTATGCCAGCCCTTTCTTGCGCAGGCTCTGAGAAGTTCCACAACAAAATCCGGCTGGGCGAGGGGCTCTCCTCCCGATATGGTAATGCCTCCGCCCGATCTCCTGTATTGAATCGCATCCTTATTCAGTTCCTTCACGACTTCCTCAACAGTCATCTTTTTCCCCGAAACAACCAGTGCATTCGCGGAACATACCTGCGCACATTTCAAGCAGTTAACGCATTTTCCCCGGTTTATTATGCCAGGGATGCTGTAATCAATAGCGCCTATGCCGCATGCCGCAGCGCATTTGCCGCAGCCAATGCAGTTGTTCCTGTTGTACATCACAACCGGCTCGAATTTGTGCGATTCCGGATTGCTGCACCATTTGCACGAAAGAGGACAACCCTTCACAAAAACTATCGTTCTTATACCGGGCCCGTCGTTGACGGAGAATTTCTGGAAATTGAATACTATGCCTGTTTTTTCGTAATCGACCGCTTCTTGCATTTTGTCACCCCGATATCATCATGAACCATCACATGGGGAAAAGAGTTTCCCCATGTGATGCTTCTGTTGTAGTTTGGTACGCCTTTTAGAACGTATGCTCTGTCCTCATGATGATGTCATCCTGAATGGCCTTGTCCAGAGCAATGAACTGCGCGCTGTAGCCGGCAACGCGGATGACGAGATCCCTGTACTGGTCAGGATTCTTCTGAGCGTCAAGAAGGGTCTCCTTGTCGATGACGTTGAACTGCACATGCATGCCCTTATGGTCAAAGTAGCTGCGCACTATAGCAGCAAGGTTCTTCAGCCCGTTGTCACCCTGTAATGCTGAGGGATGGAACTTCTGGTTGAGCAGGGTGCCGTTGGAAGCGATGAAGTGATCCAGCTTCGCAGCAGAGTTTGTGGAAGCCGTCGGGCCGCTGCTGTCCGCGCCGCGTACAGGCGAAACGCCGTCCGCCAGCGGTTCGCCTGCTTTTCTTCCGTCAGGTGTAGCGCCAACCATGGTCCCGAACAGGACGTTGATGGATACGGGATACAGGCCCGCCTGGAATTGTCCGCCCCTGGGGTTGGTGTATTTTTCGACTTCCTTGCAGTAGATGAGCGCGCCTTCACGAGCGAGCATGTCGACTTCGTCGATATCGTTGCCGAACTTGGGCGCCTTGTTCTGAAGCTCCAGACGCAGTTCTTCGAGATTCCCTATCGGCGCGGTTGCTGTTCCAAGGTTCACGTTGAGGGACTCTTTCAGGCTTGCGACATCGATCTGGCTGTTCTCGGCCAGTATCTTCTTGACCGCGGCCATGACCATCTCATAAGAGGGATCCTCGTCGCTGGCCGAAGCTGCGCATGCCTTGCCGCTGCCGAAGTTGCTGTCGAGCGCGGCTTTGAGTTGAGCCATTGTGATTTTCTTATCGTCGAATACGAACTTCTTGATGGCCATCAGCGAGTCGCCGACGTTCGCAACGCCGACGCCCTGCGGACCGGTGAAGTTGTAATGGGCTCCGCCTTCCGCGAGGGATTTCCCTACGGCTATGCAGTCTTCTACCATGCTCGAGAGGAAAGGCAACGGGCATCTTTCCGCATGTGTGTAGTCAACAGCGTTATCGGCCGCAACCAAATGGTATACAAAGTACTCGATTTGCTTTGTATACGCATCCATTACCTGGTCGAAGCTGGTGAATGTCGATACGTCGCCGGTCTTGGGGCCGACCTGCTTGCCGCACTTGGTGCACACGCCGTCGTTCAAAGCAAATTCCAGTATTCTGGACAGGTTTACGAACGCCGAGTCGTGCCAGCCTTCGGTCTTGCCCGCCTTCTGAGGCTCCACGCAGCCGATGATGTTATATTCTCTGGCGTCCTGAATGGTCAGGCCTCTGTTGACAAGCGCGGGAATGATGACCTCGTCGTTGTAGTATGCGGGATAGCCAAGTCCAAGCCTGCTCAGTTCGGCAGCCCTAAGCAGGAATTCTTCGGGGGATTTGCTCCATACTCTCACAGACATGGAAGGCTGTGAAAGCCGGACATGCGCCATTGCTTCCATAACCATATAGGAAAGCTTGTTGGTCGCATCCATGCCTTCTGCATCCTGACCGCCGACGATCAGGTTCTGGAACATGGGATAGCCGCCGAACGCCTTCGTTGATACCTGGTCGCGCACCTTGTTGATGTCGTTGAGCTTGACAATTATACAATCGATGAGCTCCTGGGCCTGTTCTTCCGTGATGGATTTGTCAGCCTCGAAATAAGGATACATATACTGGTCGAAACGGCCCGGCGAAATGGAGTGCCCGTTGGACTCGAGGCCGATGATCGCATGCACGAACCAGAAGCTCTGGCATGCCTCGTAGAAGTTTTTCGCGGGGTTCTCGGGAACGTTGTTACAAACCTCGGCGATCTTTAGGAGTTCCTGCTTCCGAACGGAATCTGTCGTGTTATCGGCCATGCTCTTGGCGAGCTTGGAGTACCTCTTGGCGTAATTGATGGCCGCGTTGCTTGTAATGATCACGGCCTTCCAGAACGCTACCTTTTTCATGTATGCGGGATCGTTCTTGTCGGCCTTTTCCATTGCCTCTACGGCCTCGGCCATGATGCCCTTGTACCCTTTTTTCAGGATCTTGCCATAGTCTACCGTGATGTGGCCGACGCCGTTGAAATAGTAGTTGCCAACGGTGAAAGCCCCAACTTCCATGCACTGCAGGGTTTCCTTGGACATCAGGGCCGTCGCATATTCCTGCGTGGTCTTGCCGTCGAAGTATTCAAAAACAGCCGTAAGCTGCTTCTTTGCTTCGTCAGAGAACTGGAAGGAGTCGCCGTTTCTCTTGGGCAGCGTTTCAAATTCGTCCTGTATCCATTTGCAGGAAAATTCCGGGAATATCTGCGAAGACCTGGGGTGCTTAGTCAGGCTGCCGACGATGAGTTCCTGATCCCGGATTGTAATGGGTATTTCATTGAGGATCATCTCGAGCGCAATAGCCCTTCTCAAAATAGGCTGCTCGGCCTCGGTCTTTTTATAAGCTTCGGTGATAATCAACGCCCTTTCGGTCTCCACACAAGGCACGGCCGACAGGATCTGTTCCTTTAATACTTGAATTCTTTTGGTAGGCGCGCTAAAGCCTGTTGCTATGGTATCCATCCAATTTTCCCCTTTCTTTATATTACGGTTATCCAACAATGTAGGATTTCGTCACGGAAGGCGCCTTCTCCCCGCCCAATGTTTCAAGAAGCTGTACGCCCACGTCGATGGCGGCCCTCAGCGCCTGCCTTACCGCGCCTGAATCCCCCGATATGAACAGGATGGACTCGTTGCTGAACGACGTCCCCGAGGCCGGCGAAGCATAGCCCAGCACTTCCACATTCGCTGCCTTTACGGCGGTGTCCGAAATCATTACGCCTATGGCCGCCGGAGCGCCGACAATAAGGCCGAAGGCTTTCCCCAGCGGAGCGTTGAAAGCCTTATTGCAGGCATAGCTCGCGCGCGCGGTGTACTGGAATTCCAGATGACCCGCACCGTTGGCATAGACATCTCCAAAGGTCCTGTCCAGTTCCTTGAGCGCCACTTCGATCGCCCTGCGCGCGTCGGATACGTCCTCGGCTCCGAAGATGATGAGGCATCCGTGCCCTGCGCCGCCTTTGGTGTCTCTGGCGAGTTCAACGGATATGATCTCTGTATTCGTTGCCTTTACCGCCTCGTCAGCCGCCATGATATGCGGCCCCGCGCCGGTCCTTGCGCCCAGTATCCCTATGGAGCGGTACTTTTTGTCCAGCTTCATGACTTCATGCAGTGTGTTGTCCACGTTCGCGATCACCAGCCCGATTGTGTCTCCAATCGCAGTCCCTACAAATTCCGTCAGAGTACAAGGCTTGCATGCCTTTCCATTCTGGGCGGGGGCGTCCGAACTTACGTCCTGGCCTGTTTCTTTGGAAGCATTCATCACTTCCGCGATGATTTTCTCCAGCATTGCATCGTTCACGAGAAACCCCCCTCTCAATTATTCTCGGTCGGAAGCAGCATCGACATCTCCGCATGCGGCCTGGGGATGACGTGGGTGGAAACAACCTCCCCGACTTTGCCTGCGGCAGCCGTTCCGGCATCCACCGCCGCTTTAACAGCTCCTACATCTCCCCTGATCATGACCGTGACCAGTCCGGCGCCGATCTTTTCGTAGCCGACGAGCCGTACATTGGCAGCCTTTACCATTGCGTCAGCGGCTTCTATCGCCCCGACAAGACCTTTTGTTTCGATCATTCCTAATGCATCGCTTACCATATTACAATTTACCCCTTTCCATATTGGTGGTGTAAGTTCATTGTATTTTTTTTAATTTCCGCGAAGTAATAATGCATTGTCTATGAGCAGGTAAACTTCTGTCAGGATTTTGTCAAAACGCGCCTGGCAGGATAAAAAATTACAGACGCCTGGGGTGTATATACATAGTTAAAGAACAACCTCAGGAATAACGTTAGATGTCCTAAGGTTGTTCTTTAGGGCTGAAAGAGTATGTACAGAGTACTGCGGCATCCCTGTTTGAAACAGTTTATTCAGGTTTGCCAATACGGTTAATATACACCACGTGCAAGCATTCTTTCTATCGCCAAGTAAAAATATTTTCATTAAATGAACGGGTAATGTTTTGTCATTCTCGTTCCGCCAGCTATGGTAAACCGGTAGCAGGACATGCAAACTATTGCCAACAAACTTTAAGGAAAAATAAGAAAAACCCGGGATGAGAGGCTTTCTCACCCGGGGAGATTACATGCATATTATTTGAATATCTCACTTTTCAGTATTGCAGCCTTGTCCACCGCTTCCCAGGAAAAATCTTCGTCCTGCCTTCCAAAATGCCCGTACGCCGCGGTTTTTCCATAGATAGGCCTCCGCAACCGAAGATGGCTTATGATGGCGCCCGGCCTGAAATCAAAATGCTTCTCAATGAGGCGGGCGATACTTTCTCGATCCGTTTTCTCGCTGCCGTACGTGTCGACATGGATCGAAACGGGGTGTGCTACCCCGATTGCGTAGGCTACAGCTATCTCGCATCTGTCGGCCAGCCCTGCCGCGACAATATTCTTAGCCGCATAGCGGGCCATATACGCCCCCGACCGGTCTACCTTTGTCGGATCCTTACCGGAGAAAGCGCCCCCGCCGTGCCTGGAGAAACCTCCGTACGTGTCCACGATGATCTTTCTTCCGGTGAGCCCCGAATCCGCTTTGGGCCCGCCGGTCACGAACCTGCCTGTCGGGTTTATGTACAGTTTCAGATTGTCATGCATCAAATGTGCGGGTATAACCGGCAGGATCACTTCGCGAACGATCCCTTCCCGCAATTCGTCGCATCCGATATCCGGGCTGTGCTGGGCGGAAACAACCACAGTATTGACGGCTATCGGATTATTGTCTTTATCGTATTCCACCGTGACCTGCGTTTTTCCGTCAGGCCGCAAATAATGAAGCCTACCGGTTTTTCGTACCAGATCGAGCCGCTCAGCCAATTTGTGGGCAAGATCGATCGGTACAGGCATAAAGCTTGCTGTCTCCCTGCACGCATACCCGTACATCATGCCCTGATCTCCGGCCCCGAGCAGTTCGTCTTCGCCATTTTTCTCAGGAAATCCGTTTTTGAGTTCATACGCTCGATCCACGCCCATGGCTATATCCGAAGACTGCACGTTCATGTTGGTAATGACCGTGCACTTCTTCGCATCCATCCCCACGGCCTCATCCGTATATCCGGTGTCCCGTATCACCCTGCGCGCCACGTTGGCGATATCAACAATACTCTTTGACGATATCTCTCCCGTTATGAACACAACACCGGAGGATACTACAGTCTCCACTGCTACCCTGGAATAGGGATCCTGTTTGAGGAATTCATCCAGCACCGCATCCGATATCCTGTCGCATAATTTATCCGGATGCCCTTCCGTCACCGATTCCGAAGTTATGAGCATCTTTTCCACAGGACTTCACCTCTGTTTATATCATGCTCCGGCCCCACCCCTGTCGGTTAACAATATCCTCTACACAAAACTGCATTTCCTTGTTGTGGCTGTTATCATTCGGCAGCGCGTAGGCTCTCACGGTACTGGGTGGGCGAACTGTCCGCAAATTTCCGGAACACCTTACAGAAATAATTAGGCTCATTGTACCCGACATTAAAAGCAATATCGCCAACCGGGATATCCGAGCATTTTAGTAATTGCTTTGCTTTTTGGATTTTCTTTTTGTTTACGTAATCACAAAAACTCACACCCATTTCCTTATTAAATATCCTGCTGAGATAGCTCGCGCTCAGGTTGGCGTTTCGGGCAGCCAAATGCATGTTGATATCCTTGTTGATGTTCTCCTCTAAATAAGAAAAAACCTTTACGAAATGCTGATATGTCTGCATGCTTCTTTGCCTGAATACCTCGTCAACGACATCAAACAGCCAGAATTCGGCTTGTATGGGATCATTGCAGATAGCGTCGCTCAGCGCGAATTTTTTTTCGAATGAAGAAACAAAACTCTTGCTGGCGCATGGAATAAGACCGAATAAGTCCAAAAACAGCTGTTTGAACCCCGTATACCTTTCGCTGTTTCCTTTGTATGCGGAAAACAGTCTCCTTACCAGGTCTTCGATCATATTGCAGGCTTCCTCGAAGCGGTTGTTAAGCGTGCTTTGCAAAAGGCCGTCATGCAGAGCAACCTTCTTCATATGGGCACGCATATAATCCTCCATGATGCTTCTGATCTCATCAAACGAACAGGGTTTGAGGAGGTAATCCCGTATGCCGATGTTGATGCCCTTTTTTGCGCTTTCAAAATCCTCATCGGCTGTGACAAATATGATCTCCGTTTGAGGATTTCTTTTTTTTATCCGTATACTAGCTTCCAAACCGTTGATAACGGGCATTCTAATATCCATGAAAATGATGTCCGGCATCAGTTCTTCATGAAGTTTTATCGCTTTTTCCCCGTTATCGGCCTCCCCTACAACCTGAAACCCTGCGATATCGGATATAGCAAGGGTTAACGCTTTTCTCATCAAGTGCTCATCGTCGACGATCAAGACTTTAAACATTTGATATTCTCCCTCCTAACGCCATGCAGTATCTTAATCCTCCTTTTAACTCAACCATCTGCCGACTTTGGAAGCTTAAGACGCACGGATGTCCCCTCCCCGGGCGTGCTTTTAATGGTGAGTTTGAATCTGTCCCCGTAGGTATAAAACAAGCGTTTATATACATTGGAGATACCAATACCGGTAGATTTGCCGTTCAGCGGTTGCCCTCCGTCGAATTCGAGCACCTCGCTCAGACGTTGCCTGTTCATCCCAATCCCGTTGTCTACAATGTCAAAGACGATGTTATCATCCGCAATATAGCCCGACACTTTGACGAAGCCGTCGGACTCTTTCATCTCCAAACCGTGGATGACGCTGTTCTCCAGGAACGGCAACAGAATTGCGGAAGGAATCAAAACTTCTCTAATATCCGGTATTATGTCAATTACATAAGAAATCTTGCTTCCGTATCGGATGGACTGGACCTTCAAATATCTTTCGACCTGAGCGATCTCCTCATCCACGGATATTGCTTCCTTATGTTTGACCGAAAATCGCAGCAGATCGGCCAGAAGGTAGACGAGTTCCTGCGTCTTGTTCGCCTTTTCTATTAAAGCCAGGCTTCCCACCGTATTTAAAGCGTTAAACAGGAAATGTGGATTTATCTGCGAACGTAATGCTTTTATCTCAGCATCCTTCAGTGTCCTTTCCAGAACAACCCTGGCCTTCATCTCCTCTACAAGCCTTTGGTTGTTCTCTTTCAATTCCTCGTGCACGCTCTTGAGCATATCTTTTTCAGCGATGTTATTGATTACCTTAAACATCAGATTGGCGCTGGCAATGATCTTGTCGTACTGGACAACCGGAAGCCTGTTGTACGCTTCGAGTATCTCCTCATCTTCAAGAAGCCCCTGCGTATGCTTCGTTATAAATTCCAGCCGTTCCATTTCGTCGTTTGGGAGTTTTACCTGCCCCGCCATGAGAGATCCCATGTACTGTCCCCGTATGATGATGGGTATGGCAAAGTCTACAAGTCCCGAATGGCACCTGTACACGGCGGGCTTCCCCAACCTGGCCGCCTCCAATCCCCCATGCGCATCCGACTGATAGCAGCACTGGCGGCATTTTTCGTTCCTTCTCATCAGCTTGCAAAAGTCCGTAAAATTGCTGTAATGCGTTACGGGTCCGCCTCGGTAATCGACAGTAACAGCCGCAAACCCGGTCGCCTGAGAGTATTCGTCCTGTATTTCCTGCAGAATGTCTTCGTTGATAAAATCCTTGAGATGGTACAGTTCCATATCTTAAGACACCTCTTCCCTCGTATTGGCTCATCTGAACGTAGCTGACGCAAGCATTTGAGTATTCGATATTTCAACGGGCAGGTAAGACAGTAAGTCAAAGAAAGCAGGATTCAAACGGTTTATAAAGCCGAAAGATCGTCCGATTGTAGTGCTTCTGAGGTTATTTACTATGATAAAAAACCCTTTTGCAATGTACGTGCAAAAGGGTTCAATAGCATATCGTTTAATACCATCCCCGCCCTCCGCAGGTCGTACTTTTTAGCGATGTAGGGCAGGCTCCCTGGCTCAGCTTCATCCTCGCCGGAGGCCTTCCCGTCCTTAACGAACAGTGGCATATGCTCCGGTTTGTCGGCCATACAGTAGCGGGGGCTGCAACGGATTTTACCGTTTTTCCTATTATCCTGCAAAAACGCAGGCACCCGTATCGTGTATTCAGTTATGTTGTGTATTATACTACATAACGTTCGGTTCTCAATGATAAATTATTGGTCTTAACTGAAAAATCTCTGTTGTGTGTAGGCAAAATACTTCCATATATTGCATTGATAAGCATAAAGAAACAAGGCTTGACGTAAACCTCGTTTCTTTAGTGATCATTTTATAAACTATTGAGCATGCTTCTGACGCTCTTTGCCGCTATAACCAGATTCCTTAAACTTGCTACTGTCTCCGGTTCTTCGCGTGTCTTCAGGCCGCAATCCGGATTCACCCACAGCTTGTCCTCTTTGATTTTCTGAAGCATCCTTATGATCGCAGCTTCGATCTCTTCCGCACTGGGTATGCGCGGCGAATGGATGTCATAGACGCCGGGTCCGACCTGCATTTTAAAATCAGCTTTCTCCAAAGCGTCCACAATCAAAAGATTGGAGCGTGAAGCCTCAAAGGTAATAACATCCGCATCCATCTGTTCAATATCCCTTATGATATCTTCAAACTCGCTATAGCACATGTGCGTATGTATCTGTGTGGTTGGTTTAACGGATGAATGCACCAACCTGAAAGCGGCAATCGCCCAACTCAGATAATCGGTGTGCCTGTCCGCGAGCCGAAGAGGAAGTTTCTCTTTTAAGGCCGCTTCGTCGATCTGAATGATACGGATGTCGTTATTCTCAAGGTCCATTACCTCTTGCTTAATTGCAAGCGCGATCTGAAACGCCATCTCTTTATTGGAAATATCTTCTCTGGGGAATGACCAGTTCAGAATCGTCACCGGTCCGGTCAGCATGCCTTTAACAGGCTTAGCGGTCAGGCTTTGTGCAAATACGGCATAGTCCACCGTGATAGGCCGAGTGCGTTTGATATCGCTCCAGATAATGGGCGGCTTGACGCACCGCGTGCCGTAAGACTGCACCCATCCGTTCTGCGTGAATAAAAACCCGTCGAGGTTCTGGCCGAAGTACTCTACCATGTCGTTGCGTTCAAACTCGCCATGCACCAATACGTCCAAACCAATTTCTTCCTGTAACGCAATGCACTCTGCGATCTTTTGCTTAATGCGTTGCCGGTATTGCTCTGCCTCGATTTCATTTCTTTTGAGCGCAGTCCTCATGGCTTTAATCTCCTGCGTTTGCGGAAACGATCCGATCGTCGTTGTCGGCAACGGCGGTAATTGTAGAACTTTACGCTGGAGCTTTTCACGTTGCGCAAATTCCGGCAGCCGAATAAAATCACTTTCGCCTAAAACGTCAATTTTATTCCTCACATCTGGGTCCGCATAGTCTCTTTTGGATTGAATGAGCAAAACATTGTTTGTATATGTATCACTTACGGCATAATCGGGATCATCAAACAACCGCTTTAAATCGGCAAGCTCGCCAAGCTTCTCGTGGGCAAATGCAAAGTGGCGTTTATACTGCTCGTCCATCCCCGCCTCATTTTCAACTGTATAAGGAACATGTAAAAGCGAACAGGAGGTGCTGATGACAATGTTATCTTTACGGACGTGCGGCGTGAGAGCGTGCAACATCTCCAGCGTTTTTTGATAGTTGTTACGCCAGATGTTTTTACCGTTGACAACCCCTGCAAACAGTAGAGCCTCTTTCGGGAAACCGTGGGTCTTGATCAGTTCCAGAGTCTGTTTGCCTTCGATAAAATCAAGGCCAATACCGTCAAATCCTAAGGCGATGACTTCCTCATATGCATCGCGGATATCGCCAAAATAGGTTTGCAAAGATATCTTTAACCTGCCCTTTGCCTTGAGCAACCCGGTATACATGGTGTTGAAGAGTGCGGTTTCCTCTTTGGTCAAATCTGTAACGAGTGACGGCTCATCGAACTGCACCCACTCGGCATCCAGCATATCAAACCGCTCCAGTATCTGGGTGTATACCCGTACGAGGTCAGCGGCGAATTTCTCTTTATAGCCCTTGTATTCGGCCAGTTTATAAAAAGTGAAGGGGCCTAAAAGCACGGGCCTCGTTTTTATGCCGAGCGCCAGCGCTTCAAGATACTCCGCGAATGGCTTGTTGCTGTTTAGTCGTATCTTTGTCGAATCCTCAAGAACAGGCACAATATAGTGGTAGTTAGTGTTGAACCACTTTCGCATCGATAACGCTTTTACGTCGCCTGCCCTGCCCTGATAGCCCCTGGCCATCGCAAAACACGTATCGAGTTCATCGAGGCCTAAGTCTATGTATGCCTGCGGTAGGGCGTTCAACAGATATGCGACATCCAAAACATTGTCATAAAACGAAAAATCGTTGGATGGTATAAAATCGATCCCCTGCCGCTTTTGCAGCAGCCATTGGCTTTTTCGAAGCCCGGCAGCGTTCATTTGGAAGGTGTCCGAAGCGATCTTCCCCTTAAAATAGGCTTCTGTCCAGAATTTGAGTTCTCTCTGGCTACCCACGCGCGGATAGCCAACAATTGCGTTTTTCGACATGATATTTCTCCTTCGTTATTTGGAGAAAATAGGCAATAAAAAATCCCCTATCTTCACTCCCAAGATATTGATGGTGCGCTGTATTACAGCCATTGTTCAGGCAGGTCTCCTGGCTTCTCTTCATCCTACTCTTTATTGCCTTCCCGATGTACATCAGTGGCATATGCAAAATTTCGTCCAAGTTACAGTAGTGGGTGCTGCTTCGGTCTTGCACCGAATTCCCTATTATCTTTTTAATAACAGTAAAAAGCACCTGAACATTTATTATTTTCGTTATGCGATAGCCCCTCACTCCTTTATACAAAAGATTTTTAATAATCAGACAATATGAATTCTGCATCCTGATTTAAATTATAATATCAATATAGGGTGTGGAATGTCAATGACCACTGTTAATCAAAACGAGTGCAGAATCCGTAGATGACCCTGCATAGCGTTGAACAGTAAAATTCTTGCCTTATCAGACCATTCAAACAGCCGAATTTTTCTTTTCTCTTTTTTCTTCTCACACATCATCTCGCCGGATATCGTACCGTTTCAGGCATTTTTCTCTTATAATCTTACATAAACTTGTTTTGCTCCACAATATATTGTGTATTATAATGGTAATTGCACAATATATTG
>JBMOLJ010000119.1:0-28179 GCA_049324235.1 Bacillota bacterium | reverse complement strand
CTCCCGTGCACAGGATGACGCTCCGGCAGGCTATGGTCTCGCCTCCATGCAGGCAAACCGCGCGCACAGCGCCGTCCTCCGTATCGATATTCTTAACGCGCGCGTCCGTCCTTATGCGCACGCCCTCTTTGCGCGCGAGCTGTTCCAGCGCGCGCGCAACGTCCGCCGACTTATCAGACGCAGGGAAAACCCTTCCTCCGCGTTCCGCCTTTGTAGGCACGCCCGCTTCATGCAGCAGGTTTCGTATGTCCCCGTGCCCGAAACGGCTGAGCGCGCTGTATAGAAATCTGGCGTTTGTTACGATGTTGTCGAAAAACTCTTCACGGTTTGCCGTGTTTGTGATATTGCAGCGGCCCTTGCCTGTGATCAGGAGCTTGCGCGCACACCGCGCGTTCCGTTCTGTTAGCAGGGTCTTAAGTCCGCGCATAGACGCCGCCCGCGCCGCAACGAGTCCGGCGGCTCCGCCGCCCACCACAATGACATCCGGTTTCACTTGTCTTCTCCCAGCAGGTGCGTGGTATCATTAAGTTTTTCAAGCACAACATGCTCCGGCAGGAAATTCAGTATGTTCAAAGATGTGTTGTCCACTCTGAAGCTATGAATAAAATTATCCGAAATACCCAGCCCGTTCGTGATGAGCAGCTTGGATGTCAGTTGATGGGATACGGCCATCACCGTACCGTTTTTATGGTGTTTGAGCGCCTTTTCCAAAAAGCCTCCGATGCGCCGGCTGTAGGAAGGAAAGTCTTCCGCTCCGGGTATCCTGCACAATGCAGGCGTACATTCCCATACTTTAAAGATGTCAGGATAATTGTCTTTCAACGAATCGATATGCTGGCCTTCCCACAATCCGAAACCGTATTCTTTAAGGTCAGGCTCGCTGACAACGGGCGCGCCGACCTCATGCGCTATGATATGGGCCGTCTCCATGGCTCTTGACATACAACTCGCATAAATAACGTCTATTTTTATGCCGCGCAGGCGCCTGGCAAGCAAACGCGCCTGTTCCCTTCCCGTTTCTGTCAAAGCCGTATCTGTTGCGCCCTGTGTTTTGCGCATAAGATTCCATTCCGTCTCGCCGTGCCGCGTTAAAATCAGTTTCATAATACCCCGTTTTGTCCCTTTGTACCTATTTATTCGTATAGATCTCGTGATCGTTGTAGATTTTTTCCAGTTTTGTAAAGTGGTCGAACAAGCCCTCTTTCCGAAGAAGGCTCACCGCAACCACCAGCGCATTGATCAGGCTGAGCGGCGCCACCAGCGAATCCACGAACGAGTCCATATCGCTCCGCGCAAAAAGGCAGAAATCCGAATCGGTATATATCGGCGATGCCGGGCCGTCCGTAATCGCAACCGTGCGCGCTCCCTGTTCCTTTGCAAAAAGGAGCGCTTCCGCTGTCTGCCTCGAATAGCGCGGGAAACTTATGGCGATGAACAGGTCGCCTTCGCCCAGGCGCAGCATCTGCTCATAGATGCCGCCGGTACCCATTGTCAGCAGTTTAACATCAGGGAACACGAAATTCAGGTAATACCCCAGGAACTGGGCCAGCGGCGCGGCGCTGCGAAGCCCCATCACGTAAATCGTGCGCGCGTCCTGCATGCTTTCGACAACGGTATTGAATACGGCGGTATCGGCGTATTCGATGGTGGAACGGATGTTGTCCATGTCAGCCTTGAGCACGGTCTGCAGGAGCATATCGGGGTCCACATCGCTCATCAACTCCATACGCTGCAGCATGGTGAGCCTACCGCGTACCACTTCCTGCAGGGCGCGCTGCAGTTCGGGGTATCCCTCAAAGCCCAGCGCGCTCGCGAAACGCACTACGGTCGATTCACTGACGCCCACCTCGGCGCCCAGACGCGCCGCCGTCATAAACGCCGCCTTGTCATAATTATCGAGTATAAAGCGCGCAATGAACCGGTGTCCTTTGCTCATCTCGGAGAGTTTTTCCTCAATAATCTCAATTAAACTCTGGTGGTGTTCCTTCATCGCATATCAAACCCTTTTACGCAAAATCACTTATCGTTGAGCTGCAACGCCTTTGCCCGCTCCAAAGACTCCATAAAGGAAACGTTGGTTCTGTCCCATTGCAAGGGCGTAACCACAATATAACCGTTTTCGCACCATTCAAAATCGACATCGTTCTGCGCCAGGCGTTCCTCGGGACTCAGAAGCTTGCACGGATGCCAGAAATATAATTCGCCCCGGGGGTTCGTACCGCTGACGTAACATGTTTCATATTCATAATACCCCAGGCGCTTGAACGCAACGCCCGCCAATTCTTCTTCAGGCAAGTCAGGAACATTTATATTGAGCATCGTGCCGTCGGGCAGATCGTTTTCCTCCAGCCAGTCTGCCACCGACAAAGCGTATTTGGCAGCGGTTTCATAGTGGGCAGGACAATGTGAAACCGTTGAAACGGCCACGCTTTTGATATGATTGATGTTTCCTTCCATGGCGGCCCCTACCGTACCCGAATAGAGCGTGTCCGTGCCCAGGTTAGGACCGCAGTTGATCCCTGAAAAAACGGCATCCGGCTTTTCATCCATCAAATTAAAAATGCCCAGCTTTACACAGTCAGCCGGCATTCCGGTAATGGAATAAGCGGGGACATCCAGATCCCTGAATTTCACCTGCCTGGTGATGATCGGATGAAATATCATGGCCGAATGCGCAACGGCGCTTCTCTGCACATCGGGAGCAACAACAATTACTTCGTGTTTTCTGGCTAAGCTTTTCACCAACGCATATAGGCCTTCCGCATCAATGCCATCATCGTTTGCCACTAATATCTTCATTAAAAAAGAACCTCCTGAAAACTGTATACCAAGCCTTACCGGATACCAGGATACGCAGGTATCCAGCAGCTAAAAAACGTTTTTCGCTTATGCAGGCGCATGGTTTTGCATGAAAAACGCATTGACCCTGCACCTGAATTATTAAAGGCAAGTAAACCGTTAAATATGCAGACGGCATAATTCCATGTTGCCTGTATATTTTCTTCCCTCATATTACGGGGGAAGCATTCAGACAGGTTGAAGCCTGCATGAATAAACCGGAACCGGTTTATTCAATAACCATAATACCAAAAAAACGCAAGGATACAATCTCGTGCGTTTTTTTCATGAAAAACCTGCGCGTACCGCCTTAAGGGCCCGGTAGATTGCCTTTGCTACACTGATCGTGCCGGATATTGCTTTTCCGTGCTTTTGCAAATTCACCGGCCATGGCTTCATCCAGAAGCCGCTGTATTTCATGGTGTTTTAGTTTTCTCACCTGTCCCGGTTTGAGGTTTCCCAGCGAGAGCGACCCGATCTGTTCGCGCTTGAGTTTTTTTACAGGCAGTCCGACGGCAAGGAACATTTTACGCACCTGCCGGTTCTTGCCTTCGTGGAGCGTTATGCGCGCCGTCGCCTCCCCGGGCTTGGCTTCAACCACCTGCACATGCGCGGGTGCTGTACGGACGCCGTCGACCTCCACGCCTTTTTCCAGCCTGCGTATCTGCGACGGTTTCAACTGTCCGCGTACTACGGCGGTATACGTTTTGTTCACCTCATAGCGCGGATGCGTCAGGCGGTAGGCCAATGTGCCGTCGTTTGTTACAAGCAGGAGGCCCTCTGTATCGTAATCCAGCCTGCCCACAGGAAACAGCCGCTCCTTGGCGCCTTTAAAATAGGACATCACCGTTGTCCGTCCCTGCGGGTCGCTGCAGGAGCTGATGACGCCGCGCTCCTTATAGAGCATATAGCATACCGGCGCACCGGCCGGCGCAACCGGTTTCCCGTCCAACTCCACACGGTCGGTTCCCATCTCGACGTTTATACCGGCCTTGTCCACAATAACGCCGTTGACGCGTACGCGCCCCTGGGCGATCAGTGTTTCGCATTTGCGGCGCGACGCGATGCCGCAAACCGCCAGATAGTGCTGTAATCTCATGCCGTACTCCGTGTTAATGCATTTGAGAATTGCCATCCTCTGATGATATCGTGCAGCCAGTCTCCCCATGATTTTGCGGGTATGGCTTCTCCCAATTCGATCTCCATATCCATCACCTTCGTGCCGCCGATGCTCAGTTCGAGGCGCCCCACGATGATTCCTGCCTCAACCGGCGCTTTCAGAAACGGAACCATCGATACCGTGACATTGATGTTATCTTTTTCATCCTGCGTGAGCGGGAGGCGTATGTCTTCATCCATGCAAACGGTAACATCCTCCACATTGGCCCTCTTTACAGGAATTGTCCCAACCGGCTCGCCCTGGCTGAGCACCGTCGTATAATCGAAGTCCTTAAACGCCTCGTCCATCAGGCTCATGCTTTGTTCAAACATGGAAGATGAGTTGAGCACGACGCACACAAGCTGCATATCCTCCTGCATGGCAGACGCCACCAGGCATTTCCCCGCCGCCTTTGTGTATCCGGTTTTCACGCCGTTCCCGCCTTCGTACTGCCAGAGTATCTTGTTTTTATTCTTCAGCGTTCGCGTTTTGCCATCAGGCCCCGGGATCTCTTTATACTTCGTTTGGCATATTTTTTGAAAATCCGGGTTTTTCATTGCGTATGACGTAATAAGCGCGAGGTCATAGGCCGTTGTATAATGGTTCTCGTCGTGCAGGCCGTTCGGGTTGGCAAAGTGCGTATTCTTTGCTCCGATCTCACCCGATTTTTTATTCATCATATCGACAAAGCCTTCAACAGATCCCCCTATATGGCAGGCTATCGCCACGGAGGCGTCGTTTCCCGATTCAAGCATCAGCCCGTAGAGGAGCTGCTCTAACGTAAGCTTCTCCCCGTCTTTCAAATAAATCGAGGAGCCCTCTACACCGACGGCTTCATGGGGGATCGTAACATTATCGGAGAGATTGCCGTTTTCCAGCGCAACAAGCGCCGTCATAATTTTGGTTGTGCTGGCCATGGGCATGCATGCATCCGCGTTTGACGCAAACAGCACACGGTTTGTCGTTACTTCCATCACCACAGCCGCGCTGGAAGTCGCTTTATCAGGCGCTGCCCGCACCGTTTGCTGCGCTGTCCCGGCTATTACAGTATAGATTACCATTACCCAAACCAACATGCAACGTTTCATTCTGGGCGCCATATTTTTCATCCCTCCATAAAAAAAGAAGCGACCGTCCTGTCACTTCTTTTGTTCATTTCCCTGCCATTACGAATCCGCAATCGTGATGTCGACCTTTTTTTCTTTATCCCCTTTGAATGCATCTTTCAACTCGGAGATAACCTGCGGAACGGCGTTGATGATCTGGCCGTAAAGCGACCCGGCGTCAACGGGCAGAAGCTTGACCTGTCCGCCGCTCACCACGAGAAACGCCATGGGGCTTACCGTCACGCCCGCGCCTGCGCCGCCGCCAAACGGCAGTTCATCGCCCTGCCCTGCGGCTGCATCCGCTTCGGGAAGCTCTTCCGGCTTTCCTTCCCTGCCCAGACCGTATTCCGCGCCGCCGGCAACGAAACCAAAGGACACGCGTGAAACCGGAATGATCAGCGAACCGTCGCTTGATTCGACCGCATCCCCTACGATCGTGTTCACATCGATCATTTCTGTGGTCTGTTCCATCGTCGTTCTCATTATGTTTTCAATGGGATGTGCCTGCATTGTTTAAACCGCCCTCTTTCGTTTGTTTAATAGGTTGTTCCATCCAGCACTAATAATATGTTCTATGCGTAGTGTGATTATGCATCGGCTTTGGAAATTAAAACAAGCTTTATCAAAGCGCGGCCTGATCTCAATCCGTTTCAATCCAATACCCCTGGGGGGATAAAACGCGGCCAAAAATGAAAAGACGAGCGCCTGGACCGCTCCGGTAGCCAATGCGGTCGCGGCTGCGTCGGAAAACAGCCCCAGCTCGGCATTTAAATAGAGTTTTTTTATTCTGATACGTCTATAAACGTGGAACACAATACGCCGGGTGTCTTTGGTTATCCGCTTTTGGGGTTTTTGCCGGCGCGTGAAAAGATATCTTCTTCCCTTATTGTCCGTTATCCAGATGCCATACCATCCGCCCGGTATATCGGCAATGGACAGGCGCCACTCCCTCCAGATCCTCCCCCGGAGCATATGGAAGCCAAATACGGCTTCATTTTTCTGTTTTGGATCAAAGGTGAGGTAAAAAGAGATTTTGAACGGCCAAAACACCATAATAATCAACGCCAACACAAGTATGGCTGCAATGATCCAAACAGCATCCATTATGTCCCTCCAAATACAGATTGTTCCATATTTAGAGTGCCCGAAAAAACAAAAAGCATGCCTTAGCATACTACATTTGTCGGAAAATCCTGCCCGTCATTCTGAGCATAGCGAAGAATCCAATAATTAATGCAAAAGGTTCTTCAGTCGCTTTGCTCCTTCAGAAATGACAAAACCAGTCAAAATTCCATGTTTCATGCTTCATCTGGCGAGTCTGCCTGCGTCAATTGCGGACGGGCCGGCAACTCGGAAAGGGACGAAAGCCCGAAATGCTTTAGAAACGCATCGGTTGTGCCCAGCAGTTTCGGCCGCCCGACGGTATCCTTTCGGCCTACCTCCTGAATCAGGCCGTGTTCCGTCAATACGGAAATCGAATAATCGCATTTCACACCGCGCACGGACTCAATCTCCGAACGCGTAATCGGCTGCTTATAGGCGATGATCGAAAGCGTTTCCAGCGTTGCCTGCGTCAGCGTGAGCTGCGTGTCGGTATGGAACAGCCGCTGGATATAAGGCGCGTACATTTCATGCGTGCAGAGCTGCAGCTTATTATTGAAAAACAGCAGTTGTATGCCGCGTTTTTCCCGGGCGTAGAACTTTGCCATCTCCTCGATAACGGGAATGAGTTCAAGCTCGGTAAGCTCAAGCGCTTGTGCGATGTCCTGCAGCGCAACAGGCTCGCCGGCGACGAATAAAACAGCCTCAATGATATTGAATATATTCTGTGTATTTTTCAGATCGACAGCTTCCTGCATACTGTGTTATACTTCCATTCTCTTTCGTGTCCGCCTCACAATAAAAATCTTTGCGCGGTGGCCTTCCTGCACGGCAGTGACCGTATTCTCATGCATAAGTTCCAAAAGGGCGACAAACGTCATGATATATTCCATACGGGTAGCGTCCTTCTGAAAAAGCTCGTCAAACGATACTCTTTTTCTTCCGGCCAGCCGCCCGATAATAAACTGCATGCGCTGCACGACCGTTATTTCTTCCCTGCGTATCTCGCGTACAATAGGCTGGGCTGCCTGCGGTTTCTCGCGCTGCAGCACTGAAACGAACGCACCCATCAACGCGTCCACATCCACACCGGTAAGCTCAATATCCTTCCTGCCCAAAAAGGTTTCTTCCGGGAGCTTAAAGTAGCGTCCCAGCGCCGCCTGTTCGTGTTCGCGCAGGGCCTCGCACAGCTGTTTATAGGTGCGGTATTCGTTCAGCCTGCGGATGAGCGCCTCCTGCGGATCCTCTTCCTGTTCCTCAGGCGATTGCTTCGGCGGTTTTGGCAGCAGCGCGCGCGACTTGATATAAAGCAGGGTGGCGGCCATGGTGAGAAAATCGCTTGCGGTATCCATGTCCATGGATATGCCTTCGATGCACGAAAGGAATTGCTCTGTTATACTGGAAACAAATATTTCTTCAACAGCGACTTCCTGCTTGTCAATCAGATGCAATAAAAGGTCAAACGGGCCTTCGAACTGCTCGAGTTTAATGCTGTAAGCCATATATGCACCTACTCATGTAAAGAGCACGTAGATCGAGTAGAACCATCCCACTACGGTTCTGAGGACTCCCGAGACAGCACCGGTCAAAACAAGCGCAATCAGAACGAACATGCCGTATTGCTCATATGCTGCGAAAAACTTATAGGGCAGAGCCTTGAAGAATACGTTTTTGAAAATATGATACCCGTCCAGCGGCGGAACAGGCAGCAGATTGAAAATCATGAAAATGACGTTGTATATATATAAATTCAAGAAAATCGTTTCAAATATTTCATTGTAGAAGCCGAAAACTGCATGGGCGGTGTACAAGATAACAAAGGCAACTATTGCCAGAATGAGGTTGGATGCAGGTCCGGCAAGCGATACAAGGATTTCGTCCCTTCGTAGCTTTTTAAATTTTCTGGGGTTGATGGGAACAGGCTTTGCCCAGCCCCACCCGACAACAAGCAGCATAAGGAAGCCGATTGGGTCGATATGCTTGATCGGGTCCATCGTAAGCCGGCCCATCATCCTGGCCGTGTCGTCCCCGAGCCTGTTTGCAACGAAGGCATGGGAGAATTCGTGGAAGGAGAGTGCCAGCAGGATTGCCGGCAACGAACACAGTATGCTGAAAAAATCTATTCCCGATGTGAGCATGCATTTTCCCCTTTTTCGCTTTTTGCGCCCATTTGCTTTTCATTATAGCCTACGCCCGTGTGCATAGCAAGGATGCGCACCATTCTTTTCCTGTTTTGTTTGATTTAGGGGCAGGTCTCGCGGCGATATGCATGCAAAGCGCCCGGCATCAAATGCCGGGCGCTTGATTTGAGTATGCAGGGGAAGGCTTAAAAAAGCTTGATCCAATCGCGTATCAGTGCTCTGATATAATACATGAGCGTGCTTGATTCAATGTCCTCCTTGACCGTCACAGGCGCGTTGGCCAGCACTTTATCACCCTGCTTGATCTCGACTTTGCCAATGTCGTTGCCCGCTTTGACCGGCGCCGTCAACGTGTTGTTGAGCGTAACCTCCTTGGTCAGCTCGTTCTCTGTTCCCTTGGGGACCAGCACCGTAACATCATTCGTGCTCACCACGTTCGTCTGGTTTACGACGCCGCCCTCAACCGGAACATTACGCTGAACGATCTCGCCCTTGCGTACGATTTTCAATGAAGTGAAATTCGCAAACCCGTACTCGAACAGATTGGTTGCGTCCTGCTGCCGCGCAGCCGAATCGTTTGCGCCCAGCACCACGCAGATGAGCCGCATGCCCGAGCGTCTGGCCGTTGCAGCCATGCAATAGCCCGCATTTGCATTAGAACCGGTCTGCAGCCCGTCGCAGTCGCTGTACGACCGTATAAGCCGGTTCGTGTTGGTCAGCTCTGTTTTTCTGCCTCCCGGATGTACAAGCGTATACATCCAGTTATCGCCGTACTGCAGAATGCGCGAATGCTTTGCAAGTTCGCACGCGATAGTAGCAATCTGTTTTGCGGAGAACTTTGTATTCTCATCGGCAAAACCCGTGCAGCTATTGAACGACGCGCCGGTTACCCCCAGATCGGCAGCGCATGCATTCATGCGCTGGACGAAGGCTTCCTCGGTTCCGGCAAGCTTCTCAGCCAGGGCCATGCAGGCATCGTTTGCCGACGTCATGCATACTGCCTTCAAAAGGTCTTCCGCCCTGTACTTTGCGCCGTTATCCAAAAACGCGGTGGAGCCGCCCTGTTTTGCGGCGTTCTCGCTGACCTGAACCTGAGTATCCGGCGTCCACTCACCATTGTCAAGCGCCTGTGCGAACAACAACAACGACATGGTTTTCGCAACCGTGCTTACCATGCGTTTTTCGTCGGCATTCTTTTCATAGATGATCTGTCCGGTCCCGCTGTCCATTACGACTGCAGCCGGAGATGAAACGGTTATGGAGGTCGCATTTGCCGTCTCAGACCCAACCGCCTGCACAGCAGCGGACGGAATCAGCATCGCGCATAAAATGAATGTACCGACTATCTTGAATTTCCTGAACAAAATAATCACTCCCCGTAGCGGTTTGACTTAGTTTTCCACATACACAGGGAGCAATATGCATAACGCAAAAATATGGTTTTCAAAAATTACCTTTTTATATCCCGAATAAACGAGGCGCCGACCGGCCACGGCGCAAGCCCGAGCCAGTCGATCACTGTCGCGGCAATATCAGAGAATGTCTCGCGCGTCCCCAGGTTTATTCCGGCGCGGACGCTTTTGCCAACGGCCAGCAGGGGAATATATTCGCGTGAATGGTCCGTGCTTTGCGTTGTTGACGGGTCGCAGCCATGGTCGGAGGTTATAATCAGCAGGTCTTCGTCCCCCAGGGCATTAAGGATAGCCGGAATCTGCATGTCAAATGCTTCAATCGCCCTTGCATACCCTTCTATATCGTTCCGGTGCCCATAGAGCGTATCAAAGTCGACGAGATTGGTGAAAACCAGGCCGGAAAATGGCTCTTTCAAATATGCGATGGTTGCCTTGATCCCCTCGTCGTTGCTGGGGGTATGGTTGGAGCGCGTTATTCCTCTGAAATTGAAAATGTCTTCGATTTTCCCCACGGCCGCAACCTCCATGCCCGCCTGAAAAACCGCATCCAGTATCGTCGGTCCGGTCGGCGGAAGTGAAAAATCCCTGCGGTTGGTTGTCCGCTTAAAGCTCCCCGCCTCCCCCACGAACGGGCGGATGATCACGCGGCCCACCGGATGGTCGCCCTGGAGGATTTCCCGCGCTGTTTTGCCGATATGTATCTGCTCTTCAAGCGGTATGATTTCTTCGTGCATGGCAATCTGAAACACGCTGTCCGCCGAAGTATAAACGATCAGCTTTCCGGTTTTTAGGTGTTCTTCCCCAAGCCGTGCAATGATTTCCGTACCCGACGCCACGCAGTTGCCCAGTATCCCGCGCCCGGTGCGCGCCATAAACGGTTCGAGCACTTCTTTGGGGAAACCGTGCGGATAAGTCGGAAAAGGCTTTTCAAGCTGCAGCCCGGCGATTTCCCAGTGACCGCCGGTGGTATCCTTCCCTGCAAATTTTTCGATTGCGCGGCCATAACTGCCGATAACATCCTTTTGCTTCAGATGCGCAAACGAAACGCCGTCTATGTTCGCAATCCCAAGCCTTAACAGGTGGGGTATTTTCAAATCGCCAAAACGTTTGATAATGCCCCCCAACGTGTCCGACCCCTGGTCGCCGAACAGGGCGGCATCCGGCAAAGCTCCTATTCCCACACTGTCCATTACGAGTATGCATGCTTTTTTATACATTCATTTCACCTGTTCTTATTATACCCCAAATCATTCGTGTTGGAATGTAATGTTTGCCTTCAAACAAGGATTCTGGCAAAAAAATGCATCAGGATAGGCGAGACCAGGCTTTCGAGCAAAATCCCGGCGAGTGCTGCCGCTGAAACGGGCAGCCAACCGGCTGATACTTTTCGCGCTCTTTCCCTTAGCGAGAGCCGCTGCCGTTTCATGATTTCCTGCCGCAGTGTCCGGCTGGACAGCATGGACAGGATCGAGGCGTACAGGTACACGGCAAAGATATAAACCCCGGGCAAAAGTGCGCCAAAGAGTATGAATACCGCTTTCCATCCGATGCTGTGAAAAAACAGGGTGACGGTAAAGCCCATGGAGAAGCCGAAGCACAGCATATACAAAAACGACGCGATCGTACCGATGCAGAGGATTCCGCCCGCATACAGGAATGCCAGGCTGCAAGCGCGGATCAGAAAAGACCAGAGAAGAGTGACGCCGATATCCGGGATGCTTTGCGACAAGCCCTGCACAAGCGCACCCGTATATTCCACAGACGAATTCCGTCCGAATTCCGAAAGCGTCGAGACCGAGAAAACGCCGCACAGCGCCCCTGTGAAGAATAAAAAAATCAGGAAAAGATAACGGGAAAAGTACTCCTGGAAATGCGAAAATATCTTCCGTTTTATCTTTGGTGACAAATCCATCCCTCCGCAACCGTATCGTGGATTGATACAAGCTATGCGGAGGCGGGCGCAAATATGCCGGGCCTTTTCCTGCAACACCGTTTCGCTACATGCAGATTTTGATGCGGTCCGCGATCATCGCGATAAATTCGCTGTTGGTCGGCTTCCCTTTCTCGGAATTTACCGTAAACCCGAAATATTCCTGGATCGCCTCCATGTCGCCGCGCGTCCAGGCAACCTCAATGGCGTGCCTCAGCGCTCTTTCGACACGCGTCGGAAGCGTGTCGTACTTCGCGGCGATACGCGGATACAGTTGCGTTGTCACCGCTTTAAGCAGGGACATATCATGCACCACCATCAGGATCGCATCGCGCACATACTGGTAGCCGCGGATATGGGGCGGGATGCCGATACGCTGGATAGCAACCGTAACCATGGCCTCAACCGATTCGGATCTTATGTTATTCTCATCAAATGAACGGATTGTACGGACGCGTTTATCAGGAAGAACCTGCGTACTGCCGCAAAGCTCCAGTATGCGCTGGATGATCAGGGAAAAATCGAAAGGTTTGACAAAATAGTATTCGGCGCCAAGATCAACGGCCATTTGCGTGACCCTGTCCAAAGCGAGGGCGGAAACAACAATGAACTTGGGTTTATTCTTCAGCTTCATCCCGTTTACCCGTTCCATCACGCCAAGGCCGTCCAATTGCGACATGATGATATCTAAAATCACTACGGTGGGCTGATGCTTTTCAATCGCGCGTACAGCCGATTCCCCGTCAAAGGCTATTGCGGCTATTTCGACGTTTTCCAGTTTTGAGCAGTGGGTTGCAAATAATTCGCAATACTCCCTGTTGTCGTCCGCAATTACTATCCGAATCGGTTTCAACATCCGTTCACACCACCATAATACTATTTTCCATAATTTGAGAAAACCGTTTATCCTGTTATCCCGTTTGTGCAAGCATCCATTCTATAAAGACGGCATACCCTTGTGTCGGATCGTTTACAAACACATGCGTCAAGGCGCCGACAATCTTTCCGTTTTGCAATATGGGGCTTCCGCTCATGCCCTGAACAATCCCTCCCGTGCGGTCCAGCAATTTGGGATCCGTTATTTTTATTACCATTCCCTTCGTGGACGGCTTGTCCTGCCTGTTTACCCTGATGATCTCACAGTCATATTCCTTCATTCCGGTGTCGTCGACGGTTGTGAGCAGCTTGGCCGGTCCTGTTTCCACTTCTTCCTTTTTAGCAGCGGGGAGCGGGCTCGGATATAACTCATTTTCGAGCGGCTCATAAAGCGTGCCGAAAATCCCGTACTCCGTATTGCTTTCCAATCGGCCCATTACGTTGTTTTGTGTATCATCGAAGTTCCCCTGCAACTCGCCGGGCTTTCCGCGTACACCCTGCCGTACGTCAATAATTGTGGAATGGAATATTTCGCCTTCCTTTACGCTTAAATTCGTATGCGTATCCACATCCGTGATGGCATGTCCCAGGCTGCCGAATTTTTTCGTGGTCGGGTCATAGAAGGTCAGCGTCCCGACGCCTGCCGTCGAATCGCGCACCCAGATACCCAGGCGGTACTTGCCATCCTGATAGTCACGTACCGCCTGAACGCTTCGCGTTAAGGCTTCTCCGTCGCGCAGGATCAAAAGCTCCATCCGCTCATTCTTCATTTCGTTGATGATCTGTGACAGATGGTCCGCGTTTTTGATCTCTATGCCGTTAGCGCGGATGATTACATCCCCCGGCAAAACATCCGCCTCCTGCGCGGGGTTGCAGACTTTACCCTGTGCGTCGATCAATTCCGACGCGCCCACGACAAGCGCGCCTTTCGTATAAAGCGTTACACCAACGGATTGCCCCCCCACGATAAGCTTCCTGGCGTTGTCGACCTGTATGGTCACTTCTTTTATCGGGATAAACCCCAGCACATTGATGCGGAGCCGCACCGCGCCCGTGCCAACAGGCTGTATTGTCACCGGCTGGCCCAGTTGGAGCTGCGCACTCTCTTTCAATGACTCCCCGTTGAACTTTAAAACATCGACGCTCGTGCCCTCTATCGTCGCGCTGAACGGCAACTGAAAATCCAGTGTCTTTTGTTCGCCCTGTTCAAGGGTAATCTGGTCCGGCATCTCGAAGATCTTTTGCATCCGGGCATCGAGCATAACGGACAAAAAAAGTAACGCTATCAGGCAGCCAATGCCTTTTTTCAGGATTTTACTACGCACAAGCCTCATCCCAACCTTTTATCGACTAATTAAGACTGTGCATAGTTTCTTAATAAAAAGCTGTAATTATCCTGACAAGAATCTGCCAATCATAATTTTATCTTCCGCCCTGCTTGAATGCGTCCGCCTCGATTTTCATTAAACGCGCATGCGCCAAGGCTGCCGCCATATCGCTGCCTGCACCCGATAATCGCGCAATCTCGTTGATCTCGCCGTCTTTGTCAAGACGCAGTACGGACACCGCTGTTTTTTTTGCATCATCCGTTTTTTCAATCAAAAAATGAATGTCCGCCATTGCTGCAATCTGTGAAAGGTGCGTGATACACAGAACCTGCCTTCCCTTTGCAATAACCCCGAGTTTTCGCGCCACGACGTGCGCCATCCGTCCGCTTAACCCCGTGTCGATCTCGTCGAATACCAACGTCCCTATGGCATCCAGATCAGCAACGATGGTTTTGAGCGCAAGCATTATTCTTGACGCTTCACCGCCGGATACGATGCGCGCAAGCGGCATCAGGGCCTGGCCCGGATTGGGGCTTATCATAAACTCTATCGCATCAAAACCGCCCGCACTCAACCGCGAACCCCCGGACTCCAAATCCTCGGGCGGCGGTTGAAAGGCGATTTCGAATTGCGCCTTTTTGAAGCCAAGTTCCGAAAGCTGTTCACGCACCAGCGCTGCAAGACGCAAAGCCGCAGACTTGCGTGCTTCATGCAGCGTACGGCATTGTGCCAGAAGCGTTTTTTCGATTTGTGCGCACTCTTTTGCTAGTTTTTCGCGAAGCCCTGCGCTGTTTTCCAGTTCATCCAGCTCACGCCTGGCCGTTTCATAAAAAACGAGAACATCCCGAACCGTTGGACCGTATTTGCGTTTGAGCCGTGCAATCTGATCCAGCCGCACCTGCGCTTCCTCCAGCGCCATGGGATCAAACTCGAACGAAGCGCGCAGGTCGCGCACATCGTAGGCTATTTCCTCAAGTGTATAGTACGCGCTCTGCAATTTTTCGGCAAGCTGTGCGTAGCCGTCATCAAGCCCGCGTATCTGGTTAAACAGCTCCGCTGCATGATCCACCGTACCAAGCACGGCACGTCTGCCGTCTGCATCCTCACAGAGCAAATCGTAGGCTTCGCTCAGCGTATCCATGATCCGCCGAGCGTTCTGCATACGCTTCCGCAGCGCGATAAGCTTTTCTTCTTCGTCCTCTTTAAGGCTGGCGGCCCTGATCTCATCCGTCTGAAAACGCAAAAAATCCAAACGCTTTTCCCGTTCGCCTTCATCGCCGAATCTGGTCCGCAGCTGCTTATGCAGTTCTTTATACCTGTGATAGCTTTGTGCCGCCGCCGTGCCGGCATCCATGATTTCACGGCCTCCAAAACGGTCCAGCATGAACAATTGGCTCCGCGGATCGAACAGCGCCTGGTGCTCATGCTGCCCGTGGATGTCTACCAGTACATCCCCGAGCTGTTTCAATACAGAAAGCGTTACCATTTGCGCATTCACCTTGCAAATGCTCCGCCCGTTTTTGTTCAGCTCGCGCGAAAGAATCAGCATTCCTTCGGAATCTTCGATACCGAGTTCGGACATGAGCCTCCGTACGGGTTCATTTGAGGAGACGTCAAACACGCCCTCCACGCGGGCACTTTCTCCCTGACCGCCAACAAGCATGCGCTTTGATTTTTCTCCGCACACCAGACCCAGCGCATCTACGATAATGGATTTCCCCGCCCCGGTCTCGCCCGACAACACATTCAAGCCTTCACCAAAGTCGAGTTCCACGTTGTCGATCAGCGCAATATTTTGGATACACAGACGAAGAAGCATGCTATTACTCCCCGTTATATACCATGGCTTTGAATTTCCTGAGAACTTCGTTTGCCATTTCATTGGTTTTCACAACGACTAAAATCGTATTGTCTCCCGCAATGGTTCCCATCACCTGGGGCCAATTCAGAGAATCAATGGCTTCTGCCGCGGCGTTTGCGCTTGCGTTGATGGTCTTTATAACGATCAGGTTGTTGGCTGCATTTATGGAAACAACGGATTCGGTAAAAATGCGTATAAAACGGTTGAACATCGAGGTTTCGGTCCTGTCCACGGACGCATACCGGTAGGTGCCGTTTTTGTCCAGCACTTTAACCAGCCGCAGTTCCTTGATGTCCCTGGAGATCGTTGCCTGCGTGACGTTATGATTTCTCTTGTTCAGCTCCCTGGCCAGCTCATCCTGCGTTTCAATCACCATGGACTCAATAATGCTAAGGATCATAGCATGTCTTGCAGCTTTCATATCAATGCTACCTGTTCCTTTCTAACCGTTTGGGGAGATATCCTCCCCATAGATCTTAGACCGGACAATCTCATAAAAATGATATGGCTTTATATGTGCTAAAACCGCTTGATACGGAGCGCGGCGGATAACGGCTTCGTCAAAATCCGAAAGGCATGCACCGAACTTACCGTCTACTGAAAAATCAAGCTCCCGATGCCCGCCGTGCGGGCGTATGCGGATAATGCTGTCGCCGGGGACAACCATCGGACGCATGCTGCGTACATGACCGGATATCGGTGCGATAACCAGGACGTCCAGCGAAGGGTGTACAAGAGGCCCCCCGCACGATAAAGCATACGCGCTCGATCCTGTAGGCGTGGAAACCAAAACCCCGTCCCCTGTAACGGTACCGGCAAACTCATCCTGAATATATACATCGAGGCGTACGATGCCTGTATATTTATGACGCGTAATGCTCACATCGTTAAAGGAGGAATATATAAACTGCGGTTCCCTGCTGTCTTTATGTGCGATTGCAGCTTGTACCATGGTGCGGTAATCCAATACAAGCGCTCCCGCATCGATCGCATCCAGCACCTCGCTGATTTCGCCGGGCAAGGCTTCGCTCAGGAATCCGACGCGTCCCATGTTGATGCCCAGAACCGGTTTTTCTTGGTGCGCGGCAGCGCTCACGGCCCGCAGCACGGTCCCGTCGCCGCCCAAAGCGAGTATCAAGTCTGCCTGTTTGCATACCTGGCACGGCAAGACCCCCGCATCCTCGTGCATAGACGCAGCGAGTTCGTCTCCGATGATGCACGTATGTCCGCGTTTTTTTAAGTCGTGTATCAGGAGACGCGCAAAATCCGCCGTATTGTTCTTCGTCGTATTGGCCAGGATGCCAAGCTTCAAAAACATTCACCGCCCAGATATTTATGCATAAATTTATCTATATTATAGAAAAATGGAAAGCTTTTGGCAATCCGTAATTGCGCATTGATGTATTTTAATACAATTCTGCATGTGCATGGGCGACAACTGTTTCAATATTCAATTTTTCTTCGGGCAGTCCCTTTTTCAAATACAACAAAAATTCTATGTTTCCTTCCGGGCCCTTGACCGGGGAAAAATCCAAACCGCATGCGCTAAAGCCCGATTGCCGCGCATGCTCTACCGACTGATGCAGAACCGCTTCGTGCACTTTGCTTTCCCGGACCACGCCGTTTTTCCCGACGTATTCCTTTCCGGCCTCAAACTGGGGTTTTATCAGCACGACTCCCTGCGCTGCCTGCTTCATGCATGCAAAAACCGCAGGCAATATCAGCTTTACCGAAATGAACGAAACATCCATCGCCATAAAGTCCAACGCTTCCGCAAACATGTCCGGTGCTATATAGCGTGCATTGGTGCGCTCCATCACGACTACGGCGGGATTTACCCGCAGCCTGTAATCAAGCTGTCCGTAACCGACATCAATGGCGTATACTTTCCGCGCGCCATATCGGAGCATGCAATCCGTGAACCCGCCGGTGGAAGCGCCGATGTCCGCCGCCACCATGCCATGAATGTCTATGGAAAACGCCTGCATGGCTTTCTCCAGTTTCAGCCCTCCCCGGCTGACGAACCGGCTTCCCTGGTTTTTGAGTTGGATGTCGTCCTCTGCGAGCACCTGCATGGACGGTTTGTCCGCACGCTGTCCGTTAACATGCACTTCTCCGGCCATGATGAAACGCTTGGCCTGTTCGCGGCTGTCCGCTATCTTGCGGCGGGCCATCTCGGCATCCAGTCTCCGCTTTTCCAAGCCAATCATCCCTCCCTATTTATCCCCTGCGACCACGGCCATTGCACGTCCGACAAAAAAAACTATATCTTTATGCCTGCGCATAGCAAACGATTTGCCTGCGGCCTTTCCGCCTACCGTCAGGGCGGAGATCAGGCCGCTTATTACGATATCCCTGGCCATCTCAAGCGTGCTCCCTGCGGACATGATAATGCTCAGGGCTATCGTAGCGCCTGCCGCGCCGCTCACAATCCCGCATATATCGCCGATCACGTCGTTACAGATATTCGTATAAACAGAGGCATTGTTTACGATGCGGATGCAGCGCTTTGCGCCGAACACGCGTTTCGCCGCCATAGCGACAAAAGGCGCACAGTCGGCCGAAGCGATTGCAATACCGATGATATCAAAAATTATGCCGACACCAATGAGCAGAAACAAAATAAAAACAGCCACGAGCAAAGGTACGTCCCTTAAAAAGAACTGGGATACAACGCTGATGCCTATGGCTATTATAAATGTTAGAAGCGTGATTTTAAGTGCCCATATGCGGGCACTCTTGCGTTTGGTCTTTTTCTTTTTCGCGTGCTCCTGCACAGTCGGATTACCTCAAAACAACAAAAAATACCGGTGGTGGCACGCCAGGTAGACCTTGCGGCTTCGGTCCAGTTGGATTTCCCCGCAGAGTACTTCCCGTCACCGATAGAAGCGGTTTCCCTTTAAACTCTGCGACGCCATGTCGCCATCTGCGTGACTGGATTACCATTCAGACCACACTATAATCCCCGGCATGCCTGAGATACAGCCTAGGAGCTTTCCTCGGCAGCTACCTGATCCTTAGCCTCTTTTGCAGCAAAGGTTTCACAGGACGATCGCATCAGCCGGCTTGGCCAAGCCGGGCCGGATGCGTAATCCCTGATCCACACGATCCCACTCAAGGCAGGCTACACTGTACACAGCCTAGCTCGACCGCATTACAGGTTTAATCCTAAGGAGTATCAAAACGACACCCACATAGGTCTCCACGGAGGCTGGGTCAATATCCGCATGCCATTGCGGGTTGCCCTTCCTCCTTAACCCCCAGCATCAACCCCCGACTGGGCGTCAAAAGCCAACACAAGGGACTTCATCGATGTGCCCTTAACGGATTTTTAGCCCCGTTTTCAGAATCAGTTCACTGACTAGGATACTGCACCACCGATATAGTAGTATAGCATATTTTCTCTGTTTTATCAAATCACTTGCCGTGAAGGCAACATATTCAGCTCTCGCGCCTGCTCAGGACTACAGCAAGCTCTTTCAAAAAAGCGGCCTTTTCTCCGAAAAGCGAAAGATGCCCGCATGCCGACACGACAAGCTCCAGCACCTTCACCTTTGCTGCTTCCAACCCGTACATCGCGGGATACGTCAGTTTCTTTGCGCGCTCATCGCTTCCCGTGTTTTTCCCAAGCTTTTCCACATCGCCAACGATATCCAAAATATCGTCGGTGATCTGAAACGCCAGGCCGATATCGCTGCCGTAGGCGCGCACGGCCGCAATCTGTTCCTTAGTCGGCGAGCAGACCAGCAGCCCAGCCAAAAGGGCGGAGACGATCATCGCGCCCGTTTTGTTTTTGTGAATGAACGCAAGGGCTTCAACAGTAGCCTCCTCACTGCCTTCGCAATACAGGTCCATGCACTGTCCGCCGACCATCCCGAACACGCCCGCTCCTGATGCGACCTGGTTTATAGCGCGCACATGGCAAGCGAGTTTATTCGGATAGGACAACGCGTTTTGAAGCATGATCTCAAAAGCATAGCTCAAAAGCCCGTCCCCGGCCAGCACCGCCATGCCTTCCCCGAACACCTTATGGTTGGTGGGCTTGCCGCGGCGCAGGTCATCGTCGTCCATCGCCGGCAGGTCGTCGTGGATGAGCGAATACGTATGGATCATCTCCATCGCGCAGGCAATGGGCATGACCTCCTTTTCATCCCCATCAAGCAGCGCGTTTGCGCTCAGCGTCAGGACCGGGCGCAGCCGTTTCCCGCCGATGAACAGGCTGTACCCCATGGCTGATTTCAACGGCTCGGTGATCTCTACTGCATCGCTGAAATACGCGGCGAGGGCGGCTTCGACCTTTTTTGCATATGCATCATACGTTTCACGATAACCCATTTCCCAATTCCTCGTCCATTGTAAAGGGAATCTCCTGCGTTTTTTCCTCAGTGCACACGAGCATGCGCACGCGTTCCTGCGCGGTTTCAAGCATCTTCATGCACTGCTTGCTCAGCTCCATCCCTTTTTCGTAAAGCGCCATGCTCTCGTCCAGATCGAGCTGCCCTTCCTCCAGGCGCGCGACGATGTCCTCCAGCTCCCGCATGGCCTTTTCAAAGCTTGTTTTTCCCGTCTTCTTCGCCAAATCAGCCTCCCGCCTTTCCGTCATCCATCAGCATATCAGTCACCGTTGCGCCGGCCTGTCCGTCCCTGTAGACGATTTTCAGCCGCTGCCCCTGCCTGAGCGCCGCCGCGCTGGGTATGATCCGGCCTGTCTCGTCATCCCGCGTGAACGTATATCCTCGGGACAACACCCGCATGGGGCTAAGCGCATGCAGCCGCATCGTATTAGCACCCGCCTTCTCCGTTTGATGGGCCAGTATGGACTGGATGCAAACGTTCAGCCGCTTGACGCGCTCGCCAACGCGTTCCTGCAATACTGTAATCCTGTTCTGCAGGCGCATACGGTCAAGCCGGGCCTTGAAATGCTCCACTTCCGACAGGCCCTTGTCCAGCTTTCTTTGCATAAGCCGGTGCATAAGCTGCTGATACTGCGCTATCGCGTCGATCTGGACAGCCTTGCGTCCAACCGCCATCTCGGCGGCCGCCGACGGCGTGGGCGCGCGCAGGTCCGCGACAAAATCGGTAATTGTAAAGTCCGTTTCGTGCCCGACCGCCGAGATAACCGGAATCCTGCTCTTATAAATGCTCCTGGCCACGGCTTCCTCGTTGAAGGCCCAGAGTTCTTCCATTGAACCGCCGCCGCGCCCCACGATGATCACGTCCACATTCTGCAACCGGTTGAAAAGCTTTATACCGGCCGCGATCTGCCCCGCCGCGCCCGCTCCCTGAACTTTTGCGGGGCATATGACGATCCTGACGCTGTCGTTGCGCCTGGTCAGCACATGTATGATATCGCGGACAGCCGCGCCAGTCGGCGAGGTCACGACGCCTATTGCCCGGGGGTAGCTGGGAAGCGGCTTTTTCACGGACGGATCGAACAGGCCTTCGGCCTTTAGCCTGGCTTTCAATGCCTCGAACTTTTCGTAGAGCGCGCCCAGGCCCTGCGGCTCCAGCGCCTGCGCATACAACTGGTACTGCCCGTCGCGTTCATAGATCGAAACATATCCCCGCGCGCACACGTTTACGCCGTCGGCCAAATCGAACCTTACACCCGAAGCATAGCTTCGGAACATGACACAGCGGACAACGGCCGTTGCGTCCTTGAGCGAAAAATACAGGTGCCCCGAAGAATGGCGTTTGAAATTCGATATCTCGCCCAGCACGCACAGATCCCTGAGCTTTGTGTCGCTAGCGATGAGCGCGCTGACATAAGCGTTGAGCGCGCCGACCGTCATGGGCACAGGCGTATCAGCCATAGATCTCTCCCGCTTCCACGGTGTTTTCCAGCAGCATTGCTATCGTCATAGGTCCGACGCCGCCGGGGACCGGCGTAATGTATCCGGCAACCTTAGCGGCCGCTTCAAAATCCACGTCGCCATGCAGTTTCCCGTCCGCGCCGCGGCTGGTCCCCACATCGATAACGATAGCGCCGGGCTTGATCATGTCCCCCCGGACAAAACCGCCTTTTCCGACGGCCGCCACCAGTATGTCCGCCTGGCGCGTAATATCGGGCATGTCCCTGGTTTTGGAATGGCACATGGTCACCGTTGCGTTTTCGTTCAACAGGAGCATTGCCGTAGGCTTCCCGACGAGGTCGCTTCGCCCGATCACCACGGCGTGCCTGCCCTCAATCGTTTGCCCCGTGCTTTTTATCAGGCGTAGCACGCCTTTGGCGGTGCACGCGACAAACCCGTCTCTCCCCGTGCTCAGGCACCCGATATTATGCACATGCAGCCCGTCCACGTCCTTTTGCCAGGGTATGGCCATGAGAACCGGTTCTTTATCCAGATGCGCGGGCAGGGGCAGTTGCACCAGTATCCCGTGTACCGTCTGATCATCCGCCAGAGTGTGAACCACCCGCATCAGTTCTTCCTGCGAAGTCGTTTCCGACATCCTGAACACCCTTGAAAGTATTCCCAGATTATTGCAGGCGCGTTCCTTGTTGCGCACATACGTTTGCGAAGCAGGGTCGTCCCCCACGAGTACGACCGCCAGGCAAGGCGTAACTCCCCTTTCCTCGCCGAGCCGCTTCACCCGCAGGCGCAGTTCCTCGCGAATCCCCCGCGCAATTTCTTTTCCGTTGATTATTTGTGCAGACATTACAACCTCCAGCATTATTGGTCAAAAAACCGGCTTATGGCATATTCCCATAGGCCGGATTGCATATATAAAATCAGTCCAGGCTTTGCGTACACTCTTTATGTATGGCATTTTCACGTATCAGTTTCCCCAATACCCCGTTTATGAATTTTGCCGACTGTTCCCCGCTGTATTGCTTGGCCAGCCCGACGGCCTCGTTTGCACTCACGCGTTCGGGGATGTCGTCCCTGTAAAGGAGTTCGTAAACGGCAACGCGCAGGATGGCCGCGTCCACGCGGGGCATGCGTGAGAGCTTCCAGTTTACCGAACACTGCTCGATCATTTCATCTATCCGGTCCGCGTGGTCCGATACTCCCTTGAGCACATCGCATAGATACATGCGGTCCTCTTCATCAAGGGCCACGCCTTCCACCTGATTGCAGTAATCGTCCACGTTCCCGTCGCCGCCCACCGAACGCTGATAAACCAGACGCATTGCAGCCTCGCGCGCTGTTTTCCTTGCCATCGTTTCCCCTTACCTCGATTTAGATTGAAAGAGCCTGCCTAAAAATTCGTTGAAGTTTTTTCCGCGGTCGATGTGCGAACCAAGATACACGCCCAACCCAATAAGCAAAAACAAAAGGAGCGTACGCCAGAGATTGATGGTCAGTATCAAAATGGCAACAAACAAACCGATGGCTCCGCCTATTACTTTTCCCTGATTGGTTTTCACAAAGTTCCTGATCCAATCCTTCATCTGCGCAGCCTCCGTCCTTTATTCAACGCGCGTTTTCGGAGCATTAGCCACATCTTCAACATATATGAGTATTTCTTTTACATGTATACCCGAAAGGCTCTCGATGTAATCCTTTAAAGTGCTCTGTAGCTGTGTGCCGGTCTCCGGTATGTTCGCCTCGGGCATCAGGGACAGGCGCAGGCGGATGCGCACCCCGTCATCTGCCATCTCGATGGCCGATTTCACATCGCGTACACGTTCGTTTGCGCGGACATGCTTCTGTGTCATGCTGTCCAGCGCCGAAAGCGCAATGCGGACCGCCCCGTTTTCCGTCAGCTTGATGAGCGCGCTCTGCGGCGCTTTTGATCCAGTACCCGAAAACAGCAGCTTTATACAGATAATCGTAACGAGCAGCGCAGCCGCGATCATCAAAGCAGTGTACAGCGGATTATCGTACATTGTCTGGAAAAAAGCCGTCAAACCTGAAAGAGAAATTACCCTGAGCATGGTCAGCGCACCGATCACGGACACAGCCACGCCACAAACGCACAACAGCACCAGCAGGACCCGATCAACTATTGACATCCTCATTGCATGTCCTCCTTCGTTTCATAGCAACGACAACCGTTCATCGCACAAAGGCCGGCGCTGCGGCCGGCAATTGTAGGTGTGCGCAACCCTGGGTCAGCGTACACGCGGCGGTTCAGGCTCTTTGACCTCTTTTTCAAACTGGATTCCCTGTACATGGACATTTACTTCGACAACTTTTAAGCCTGTCATGTTCTCGACCGCTTTTTTTACGGATTCCTGAATCTGCCCGGCAACCTCCTGAATCTTCGCGCCGTACTGGATGACGACAAACGCATCTATTGCGGCCTCGTGGTTGCCCACTTCCACCTTGATGCCCTTTGTGAGGTTTTTCCTTCCGACAAGTTCAACGATACCGTCCACTACGCCGCCGCTCATTCCCGCGACGCCGGATGCTTCCATGGCCGCCAGACCCGCGATCGTAGCGATAACATCGTTGGCATAGGATATAGTTCCTTTGCTGTTTGCTTCGCCGGAATTGATATTATAATCTTGCTCGCTCAAACCGGTTTCCTCCTGCGTATTTTATATAATTATAGCAAATCGTCCATATTTTGTACAATCTTTTAACCGTTGGGTATGATTTTGATGTTTTGGGCGCTCTCGCCCGTCTCGCGCTGCACGATGCTCAGTATCTGTGCTGCCTGCGCGTCGGTGATTTTATCCAGGCTGACCACAACGTTAATGCTGCCTGTGCGTATCGTTACAACGGCGTCTCCTATACCCTTGGCTTTAATCATGCCCTCGATGACCATTTCCTTTTCCATAATGCGCGTAAGCTCAATCTTCTGGTCCTGGGCCTCTTTCAGTTTATCCTTGTCTGAATTCTCATTGGTAATGATCGAATCGAGATACTCTACCTCTTTTGCGCGCGTGCTGTCGCGTTGCGCTCTGAAGGACGCAAAGAAGTTGCTGGCGCCGGCGTTGCCCAAAACGGTGTCCAGAGCATTTTCCGTATTCTCCATGTTTTCATTAGCTTTTGGCGTCGCCGTGGCCGATACGGTTGCCTCCGGACTCTTGATAGGAGTTTGCGTGGCTTTGGCGAGATCGGTGGATTGCGCATCTGCAATCACGCCGGCGTCCACGTCGGTTACTGCGGTGTCTGCTTCCTTTTTGCTGGCACTGAAACGGTAATTCACGTATCCTGCCCCAATCAGCATCAGAACGAGCAAGCCTAATACGATATATTTCGCGTTGGCCTTAAACATTATTGTCCCTCCTCAAAAAACCTATTTCATGATAAATACATCCACACTGCTCTGGTCGACGTTGAGCACGGTGCACACAGCCTGGGCCAGTTGCATGCGTACGTTCACGTCGCCTGCTCCCTGTGCAATTACTACCACGCCGCGTACTTGAGGCTGATCCTCGCGCAGCACGACGGCCTCCGAACTGCCGTTGTTTTGAACGGTCACCAGCTCGCTTGTCGTGTTCTCCGATTTTGATGTGGTCTGATTCCCGTTTTGGTCGTCTTTCTCCTCAACGTCCGTCTGTGTCTTCGTGTTTACTGCCGGAACAATCTGCGCCCCCGATTCATACGTTACCATCACTTCCACCCTGCCCGCGCCCTGAATGCTCGAGAGCACTTCTGCAAGGCGTTTTTCGAGGTCGGCTGTCTGCGTCTTTGCGGCGGAAGCAGACGGCGCCGGTTCCTTAGAGTCGGACGGTGTACTAAACGAGGTAAAATAAATAAATGCGATTGCGGCAATAATTACGATAACAATGATCGTGTCCAGCCCTTTTTTTCCTTTAAGCGCCAGGACCTTTTCCAAAATCCCCTGTTTTTTTTCCATTGTTTTCTCCTTACTGTCACCGGGATGTACACTCTTCTCTATTCATATGGTTTCATTCCCCGGTTTATACCCTGAATCGTGTTTACTGTTGCTGCCACTGCCCCGTATTCAGCGAAAAAAAGTCTGTCTGCCCCGACCCGAGCCACTCGGCCACCGGCGCAACGGCGCATACAAGCAGCACAATACCGATTGCAAGCGCGCCAAATCTTCGTATGGCGCCCGACGGCATGAGTATCTCCAGCACGGAAAAGAGTATTGTCAGCATGACCAGCCTTACAACATACTGCATTACGGCATCCATCGCATCACCTCATCATTACGCTTACGTTTCCGGCGCCCAGTATCAGGGAGACGGATATGAAGAACATAGCGCCCACCGACAAAACAATCGCAAACAGCATGGTCACCGAGGTGGAAACACAGTCCATGCACGCTGAGAGACGCTGGTCGCTCACCGGTTCTATGAACGCGGCGGCAAGCTTGAGCGCAAGGGCTATGGCCAGGAGTTTTACCAGCGGCGCCAGCAATACCGCCACAATGGAGATCAGGCCTGTCGCGCCCGTCGCGTTCTTGACGATCAGCGAACACCCCAGAAGCGTATCGGCAGTATCGGACATGTAGCCTCCCACGACAGGAATCATTTTGTCGATCGCAAATTTTGCCGTGCGGATCGTGATTCCGTCCAGAGCGGCCGCGTTCAGACCCTGCAGTCCCATAATCCCTAGAAACAGCGTGAAAACGATTCCCGTCGCCCATTTCACTCCCGTGTTCAAAACCCCGCCCATGCGCTTTATCGGGAAGCGGTCCGACATCCTGCTTATCACGCCTATCAGTCCGCTCATCAGCACCATCGGCATGATGATATCGCGGATAAAGGATGCGACCGCTCCGCTGAGCATGGCCATCGTCGGCTGGAAGACGCCTGCCGAAGCCGCATTCCCCATTGCCGTGAGCACCGTTATAAGTATCGGGAACAATGCCTGCATCAGGTCCACCATGGAGTTTACCGCGTCACGCGCCGTTCCCACGCACTGCCATAACAGGTGCACCAGCACTGTTGCCATCAGAAGATAGATAACATAATGCGCTATCTCGCCCACACCCTCGCTCGCAAACGACGAACGCAGGTTGGTCAAAAGCCCGCTTATGATTGCCAGAACCACGAGGCTTATGAGCAGCCCTATCTGGCTGCCCACTTCTCCTAAAAGCAGCTTGAAGACGAGATTGATTACGTTGGCCGGGTCTACCTGCGCGCCGCCGGTCGCAAACTCGCTTATGATGGTGCTAAGCGTCTTGTTTCCCAGGATGCTGCGGGTCTGATCGGGAACGGCGTTTAATACGCGGTCCCACTCCGACAGGTCCAGGCCGTTTATCTGTTTTTCGACCTCTTCCTGTATCACATCCGTCCCGGTATCATCGGCCCCGGCAGTATCCTCTTGCGTACTCTGCGCGTGTACGGTCGCCGGGAAGCATACAAGGATGATAAACACGCAAAACGCGATGGCAAATTTCTTCATTTGCTTCTCCTGCTTCAAAGTATGCCTGTGACCATTTGCAGCAACGATGATATGACCGGAATCGAAACCGCAATGATCATCACCTTTCCGGCAAGTTCAACCTTGCCTGCCAGCGCGCCCTCCCCCGCGTCCTTGCATATCTGCACGCCGAATTCGGCCAGATACGCCATGCCGATCACTTTGATTACGACCAGCAGCTGGTCGCTCTTTAAACCGAATTGCTCACCGATCTTCTCGATCTCATGGATTACACCGATCAGCTGGTCCGATACAAGCAGCAGTATCAGCGCGCCGGCCGCAATCCCCATCTGCAGTGCGAGTTCAGGCCGCTGGTTTTTCAGAACCAGCGCCAGCATGGCCGCCAACACCGTCAGCGCGACGACCTGTATCAGATCCATGCACTTTCCTCCTTGGTTAATAGAGCCCGAAAATCCGCTTTATGTTATCAAACAGGTTGCTTATCAGATCAACAACCATCAGAAGGACGATAACCAGCCCGGCAATCGTGGTCATGGTTGCCATGTCTTCCCTTCCCGCTCTGACCAGCAGTTGATGCAGCACCGCCACAAGCATCCCGATAGCGGCGATCCGGAATACGAGATCTACACTCATTGCCATGATCCTTTCTTTTGCTCCGGCGTTTTACGCCATTAATAACGCGATGGCAAGGCCGGTCATCCAGCCCAATGACCGAAAAAGCCTCGCTTTTTTTTCCTGCTCCGCCTGGGCCTGCGCAAGGTTCATGCCCAGCCGTTCGATAATAAAGCCGAATCTGGCGTCCGCCTGCTCACTGTCCATAAAGCACAGAGCGCAGAAGAATTCGTTCAGCGCGCACAAATCGTCCGCGCTCAGAGCGCGCAGTTCTTCTTTCTTTGCCTTTTCCAGCGTATCGGTCAGTATATTTCCCGGCAAAGCGTCGTACTCATCCGCCATGCGCTCGCCGGCCTGCCGGAGTACCGCGCCCAGGCCTCGGCCCGACCCTGCTTTAACCAGTGCATCGCGAAGCTCCCTTTTCCAGTGCAGCATGTATCCCTGCAGCCGCCGCAGCGTGTCGATGGCCATTTTGATCTGTTCAACACGGCCCGAAAGCCGTCCGGCGCGGCGTACGCCCCACGCGCCGCAGGCCAGTACAATAAGGCACAACGCAACTACCCGCA
>JBMOLJ010000118.1:0-3365 GCA_049324235.1 Bacillota bacterium | reverse complement strand
TAAGGAACGGGGCGTTATCAGCACATGCAGTGACCCGCAGGGGCGGCCGACGGTGATGTCCTATTTCAAAGGCGTCCAAGAGCGGCTGTTTCCGGTGGGCAGGCTGGATTACGACACGGAAGGCCTGCTGCTCGTCACGAACGACGGCGCGCTGGCTTACCGTCTGACGCATCCGCGCTACGAGGTGGACAAAACCTACGTAGCGTTTGTACGCGGACATATAAAAGCGTCACAAATACGCAAACTGGAAAAAGGCGTGGAGATAGACGGCGTCCGTACAGCTCCGGCGCATGTGCAGGCGCTGGACGCGACGCCAGGGCAAAGCGTGGTGCGCATTACAATCCACGAAGGCAAAAACCGGCAGGTACGCAAAATGCTCCTCGCCGTCGGACTGCCCGTCATAAAACTCAAGCGTGAGCAGATTGGCTCCCTGTCGCTCGGAAACCTCAAGCCGGGCCAGCTGCGAAAGCTGAAACTCCACGAGATTCGGTTTCTCCTTGATGAAACCATGGCGAAAGAATCCACAAATGAACGAAACGCCAAGACCACGCAGGCATAGCGTTCGCATACCCGTCCAAAGCAGATTGTCCAGGTTTTTCATGAAAAAAATGCAGAGAATTGTATCCTCGCCTTTTTTTTGGTATTATGAATAAAGATTTATTTGAATAATCCGCTGGCAGATTATTCATTGCGGACTTTGCCGAACCAAATGGTTTTTCCGGCAATTGTTAAGAAAAATCATCCGATGACCGTAGCTATGCCGTGTCAGGCTTGTAAAACGGCTGCTGCGGTTTGCGGATTAGGTGCAGGGTTATGCATTTTCCGTATGAAATCTTGCACACGAATAAATAAAAAGCACCAATTCCAAATCTTCCGGCATTGCTGTATTTTTAGTTGTTCGGTTAGCGTGGTTATATATTTTCAGGAGGTTCTTTTAATGAAAATACTCGTTGCGAACGACGATGGCATTGATGCGGAAGGACTTTATCAGCTGGTGAAAAGCCTGGCGGTCAGGCACGAAGTGGTCGTTGTTGCCCCCGACGTTCAAAGAAGCGCCGTCGCGCACTCGGCAATGATATTCAATCCTATCATCACAAGGCAGGTAAACTTCAGAGATCTGGATATCCCTGCATATTCGATTACCGGAATGCCTGCCGACTGTGTAAAGCTTGGCATTTTTAATTTAATGGACGAGAAACCGGACGCGGTTTTCTCCGGAATCAACTGCGGGCCCAACCTTGGTACGGACACGCTGTATTCCGGCACGGTCGGTGCAGCGATGGAAGGAAACATCAATCATATCAAGAGCGTTGCCGTTTCTTCCCTGTCGCATTATCCCTGCCATTATGAAACCGCAGCCGAATACGCCCTGGTGGTTGCCGACTGGCTTTCCGAAAACGATCTGCCCGACGGAACGATGCTCAATATCAATGTTCCCGACCTGCCCAAAGAAGAAATATCAGGCGTGGTATTCAAGCGCCTGGGGTATTACGAGTATGAAACGCGGTATGTCGGCGGCACAAACCCCAGAGGCGAATTGTATTTCTGGCATCCGCAAAGACTTCTGAGCCCGGAAGAACGGATGGTTCAAAGCGACGTTGACTTTGAGTGGTGCGAAAATGGCTATATAGTAGTTACGCCCTTGCACTGGGACAGGACAAACATTTCTTTCATGAAGTCACTGGAACGCGCAAAGGTGTTGAAATTTGACGGTAAGTAATTATGTGAGGGGTTTGATAATCGATGAAGGAACAACATCTAAGTTTAATTGAATTTATCGAGGAAAAGCTCTCCGACATGAGCAAAGGGCATCGGTTCATTGCGCGTTTCATACTCGACAACTATGATAAGGCGGCTTTTATGACCGCGGCGCGTCTGGGCGCCGAAGTTGGCGTAAGTGAATCGACCGTGGTGCGTTTTGCGAGCGCTTTGGGGTTCGAGGGATATCCCGAATTGCAGCGCGCTTTGCAGGAAGTGGTACGCGGCAGGCTCACCATGCTGCAGCGTATGGACCTTATGGGAGATATCGACCCCGATATGCTCCTGCAGACCGTACTGAAAGCCGACATGGACAATATCCGCTCGACGATCGAATATGCGGACACCACCGTATTCAACAGGGTTGTCGAAAGCATGCAGCATGCGCGTACCATCTATATCCTCGGGCTTCGCAGCGCTGCGCCGCTGGCGCAGTTTCTGGGGTATTACCTTAACTTCGTATTCCCCGATGTAAAACTCCTTACCATGGGTTCCGGCGGCATTTACGAACAGATGCTTCGCCTCGGTGAAGGCGATTTGTTTATTGGCATAAGTTTTCCGCGCTATTCCAGGCAAACCGCTGAAACGCTCCAGTTTGCCAAGGACCTGGGCGCGCGTACTGTCGCTATTACAGACGGACCCGCATCGCCGATATTTGCCGTTTCCGACTACTGCCTTTTCGCAAGGAGCGATATGGATTCGTTCGTGGATTCTCTCGTGGCTCCGCTGAGCCTGATTAACGCGCTGGTAGTGGCTGTCAGCCTGCTGGGGAAAGAGGGGCTTTTTGATCATTTTACCAAGCTTGAAAAAATATACAACGAACATGAAATTTATATGAACAAATAGGGACAAAAGGACAGACCGGCAATTATGAAACTGATTTTAACACGGCACGGGGAGACTGAATGGAACCTATTGCGCAAAACGCAGGGCGCGACAGATACCGCATTGACGGAAAAAGGCAGAGAACAGGCCCGATTACTGGCCAGACGTTTGCGCGGTATTGAAATAGAAGTTATTTACTCGAGCTCATTGTCAAGGGCTATGGAAACGGCGCATATCATAGCGCATGAAGTCGGTGCGCCGGTCATCAGCGAACCCGATTTAAAGGAATACAGTTTCGGTTCGTGGGAAGGGCTGCATATTGATTCGCTCAAGGACAGCCATCCCGACATATTCGAAATATGGGAATGCACGCCCGTGCTGTGCCGGATACCCGAAGCCGAGCACTTTCCATCCTACAGCCGCCGTATCGGGGGCTTCCTGGAAAAAGCGCTGGAACGCCACGCAAACGGCACTATAATGGCTGTATCACATCAGCTGACATCCAAACTGCTCATTACGAACGGGCTGGGGCTTTCAGAGAACTATATTCACAGTTTCAGGGTCGACAACACATCGCTGAACATACTGAATTTTCTTCCAAAGCATGTCGTTCTCGAAAAACTCAATGACACGACGCACCTGACGGAGGAAGGACTGTGAATCCCGATGTCGTTGTAGCGGGCGGCGGAGCCGCCGGCCTGGTCGCGGCCCGCGCGGCAGCCATGCGCGGCTTCGATACAATGATCGTCGAGCGGAACGCGCACTGCGCACGGAAGCTCCTG
>JBMOLJ010000117.1:0-3373 GCA_049324235.1 Bacillota bacterium | reverse complement strand
AGACCGGCAAGCAAAGGACGATAGGGCAAATGCTCGTTGACCAGTTCATGGACGTTATGATAATTATCCTGATCGTTGCCGCAATCGTGTCCGCGGCGCTGGGCGAGGTGACGGACGCCGCGGTCATACTGGGTATCGTCATCCTGAACGCCGTGATAGGCGTTGTACAGGAGAACCGCGCTACGAGATCGCTGCAGGCATTGAGGAGCCTGTCCGCGCCCAACGCAAAGGTGATACGTGGCGGGGTCGAAAACGTCATTCCGGCGCGCGATATCGTTCCGGGAGACGTCGTGGTGCTGGAGACAGGCGACGTCGTGCCTGCCGACCTGCGCCTTATTACGTCCCTGAACCTGAAGATACAGGAAGCGGCGCTTACAGGCGAATCGGTGCCGGTCGAAAAGAATGCGGACGCTGTGCTGAAAGAAGACGATGTCCTGGGCGACAGGATCAACCTTGCGTTTTCCTCGAGCATGGTCACATATGGCCGCGGCACCGGCGTTTGCGTTGCGACGGGCATGAATACCCAGGTGGGGCGCATCGCGGAAATGATCCAGGAAACGGGTACGCATGAAACACCTCTCCAAAAGCGCCTGGAAGCGATGGGCAAGGCGTTGGGGATAGGAGCGCTGGCCATCTGCCTCATTATTTTCATTACCGGCATCATCTATCAAAAAGACTGGTTCGAAATGCTCCTTACATCCATCTCGCTGGCCGTCGCCGCCATTCCCGAGGGGCTGCCCGCGATTTCGACCATCGTGCTGGCAATCGGCGTGCAGCGCATGGTCAAGCGCCATGCCATCGTCAGAACCCTTCCGGCGGTGGAGACGCTCGGGTCGGCGACGGTGATCTGTTCGGATAAGACAGGGACGCTCACGCAGAACAGGATGACGGTAAAGCGCACGTTTTTCAACCGTTCCCTGCAGGATATCGAAGCGCTGCCCGTGGACGACGAGGCGGCCGGCCGGATGGTCAGCGCCGCCGTGCTGTGCAACGACGCCCGCGCCCGTATAGAGGAAGACGGAACCATAACGCTGCTGGGCGATCCCACCGAGACCGCGCTCATCGATATGGGGATCATGTTTGATTACGGCAAAGAAAAACTGGAAAAAGAGTTGCCGCGTGTCGCCGAGGTGCCTTTTGATTCGACGCGTAAGCTTATGTCAACCGTGCATGCCCTGCCTCAGGGGGGATACCGCGTTTACACGAAGGGTGGGCTGGACGAACTGCTCGTGTGCTGCGTGAACGCGTACGCCGACGGCGGAGCGCGGCCGCTTGCGGCGGTTAAGGACGAGATTGCGAGCGCCAACCATGAAATGGCTGCGCACGCGCTGCGCGTGCTCGCGCTCGCGTATAAGGATATTGAAAGGCTGCCCGAACAGATGGAACAGGTGGAAAGCGGCCTGACGTTTCTGGGCATGGTGGGCATGATCGACCCGCCGAGGCTGGAGGCGAAGAAGGCGGTCGCCACCTGCAGGGAAGCGGGCATAAAGCCCGTGATGATCACCGGAGACCACCAGCTCACGGCATCGGCGATTGCCGGTGAGCTTGGCATACTTGGCGAGGGAGACAAGGCGCTCTCGGGCAGGGAGCTTGAGCTGATAAGCGATGAAGAGCTGGCAAAAAACGTGCAGGATTACGCGGTGTATGCGCGTGTTTCGCCCGAGCATAAGGTGCGCATTGTCGACGCGTGGAAGAAGCAGGGCGCGGTGGTAGCGATGACCGGCGACGGCGTGAACGACGCGCCGGCGCTCAAACGCGCGGATATCGGCGCCGCCATGGGCATCGTCGGCACGGATGTCGCAAAGGAGGCGGCGGACATCGTGCTCACCGACGACAACTTCGCCACCGTTGTCGCGGCGGTGGAAGAGGGGCGCAGGATATTCGACAACATCCTTAAAGCCATCCAGTTCCTGCTCTCCTGCAACGTAGGCGAAATCATCACGCTTTTCGTTGCGACGCTTTTGAACTGGGAGGAGCCGCTGCTGCCCATCCACATCCTGTGGATCAACCTGATCTCGGACAGCCTGCCGGCGCTCGCGCTGGGCATGGATCCGGCCGAAGGCGATATCATGAAGCGTCCGCCCTATCCTTCCTCCGGCCGGATATTTTCCGGCGGCATGCTGTGGCGCATCGGCTACCAGGGCGTGATGGTAGGCGCGTTGACGCTGAACGCTTTTGTCATCGGAAGCGGGGTATCGCATGAGACCGGGCAGACCATGGCGTTTCTGGTATTGGCGTTCTCCCAGCTGGTGCATGTTTTCAACGTGCGCTCCAAAGAAAAAAGCGCGTTTCACAGCCCGTTTTCAAACGGCAAGCTGTGGGGCGCCATCGCTGTTTCCGCGGCTTTGATTGTTGTGGTTGTAGCGATTCCCGCACTGGCGGCAATATTCAAGCTGACGGCGCTGAGCGGTACGCTTTGGGCTGCGGTCATACTCCTTTCGCTGGCGCCGCTGGCGATCGTGGAACTGTTCAAGCTGTTCAAGGTCAATACCCTGAAGGACGAGTAGAGAAAACTGAACGCCTGTGCATCTGTATGGAAAAATTTGGCTTCCATAAACAGGAGGAATGCGTTGCTACTTAGGAAAAGCGATTGCTGAGGCAAATGATAATGATGCGCGGGAAAACAATAATATAGCATTCTGTTTTATGTTGCTGATAGTATCTGTCAGCGGCTACGCTTGTTTCAAAACCGAAGGTGCAGGACCTCCTGCGCCTTCGTTGCAGTTAACAAGTGCCGCCTCGCAGCAGGGGGGCCTGTTCGCGGTTATCAATAACCCTATGACGAATCCGCTCGCATTATTTGTTCCTATCCGGCGGACCCCATAAATTCATGCTATGATGTATATACATGTTGACAATCGAAAAACATTATAATAGTATAAAAAAGATGACTAAATATGGAGAAAAGTGACGGGGAAAGCCATGCTCGAACGTAACAATCCCAAGCCGCTGTATGCGCAGCTGGAAGATATCCTGCGTACAAGGATCATGAACGAGGAATGGCTGCATGATAATGCCATTCCTTCCGAAAACGAGTTGAGCCGTATATACGGACTGAGCAGGGTCACGGTACGCGCCGTAATCACCCAGCTCGTCAAAGAGGGCCTTTTGTACCGCGTGCAGGGGAAAGGGACCTTTGTCGCCAAGCCGAAAATAACCACAACGCCGTCGGCTTATATTGGATTTGCGGAACAGATCAAGAGGATGGGCTATGAAACGTCTACGAAGCTTCTGAGCATAAGCTATGTCGTCGCGCCCCAGCCTATCGCAAGAAAACTGCAGTTGCCCACCGGCGAGGTGCTCTGCAGGATCGAGCGGCTGCGGTATCTGAAGCGCGAACCGTTCAGCCTGCATTACTCCTATCTGCAGGCCA
>JBMOLJ010000116.1:0-28912 GCA_049324235.1 Bacillota bacterium | reverse complement strand
ATTAGGCCTCCTTTGCTTTATTGATGCGGTTGGCGAACCTTCATCATCTTAGCATCGGAGGTCTTATACTGCTATAAGCCTTTTAATTCCCCCAGTAAAACTGGGGGTTTATTGTGCTAAAGCTCAAGAAAGCCGCGCTGCCAAAGGAAAGGCAGCGCGGCTTATTGTATATTACATGCTATATATACATTCCCAGCCACAGTATGCCGGTGTATACCTCAAGCGCAAGGCAAAGCAGCACTATGCCCAGTTTCACATCATATATGACCCTATCCCTGCGTCCGCCCTCGCTCCTTCGTCCGCTTCGCCTCTTCACGCTCTTTAAAAACTCCAGCGTTGCAGTCATGTTCAGCATGAAGATGGCAATGCTCTTCGTCCATCCCATGTTCAGATGCTCGGGAAACGACCCCTCGCTCAGGGTAAAAACGATCAGTAGGGCAACGCCGTAGAAAATCCAGCTCAGCAGATAAAAATTATTCTTTGCCGGTTTGATGTCCTTATAAAAAAGCGCAAGCACGGCGACGGGATACAGCAGGTTGGAGGCGTACGAGGCCGGCACGCTCTTTGTCATCGCGCTGATATAATGGTAGGCCCGCGCGGGCGAGAAGATGATCCCGCCGCTGTGCAGACCGCTCTGTTTGAATATCTCGGAATACTGCAGCAGGAGCACGCCCCCCAGCGCCAGGCTTGAAACGAGCATGACGAGGAAAAACTTTTTGTCAGAATACTTTATCCGTATCAAAAACAGGATGGCGGCCGCAAACACAAACCCAAACACGAAGCTGGGTTTTGCCAGCATGCTGACGATGCATGTCAGGATAAAGACGGCATACAGCGTGTTTTCCCGGGGGGTTCCGGCATGGAGCAGAACAAAACCGTCCGCATCGCTTTTCTTTTTTACCAGATTGTCCAGGAGCAGCGCGAACGCAATGAAAGCGATCACGGCAAACGGTTTCATCGCCGTAAAGGACGGGTTGAGCCATGCGTTGCCTCCGCCCTGTCCGTACCAGATTCCCAGTATCCACCCGGGGAAATACACGTGCAGCATGACGGACACGCAAAGCGCGCCAAAAAAAGCTATCAGGCGGGAACCTTGCGTGTTTTTTCTGAAAAGCCAATACAGTACGAACAGGACGAATACGCTGCAGGCTGCCAGGAATATTCCATAAGAAAAGTTGAGCGGGAGGTTAAAAACACGGCGGATCAGCTCGGATGCGTAATACATGACCGGATACGCAGTTGTCGCCTTTCCGGCCATGATCAGCTCATGTTTCTGCATGTGTGCGTCCATGTCCGAGTAAGCCGCCGGTGTGGCGAACGCAGACAGCACGCATAAGAAAAAGACAGCGGCAAGGACTGTGATTACAATATATTCAAGCTTTCGCCTCAAGGCCAATCGTTTTCATCCTTTCGACAAAGGGTATGCGGACGCCCGACCGGCAATCCGAAAAAACAGATGCATGCATCTGTTTTACTTATCCACAAACGCGCAATAGATCGCGCGCACCGCGTTTTCGAAATCGTCGTTTTCCACGCCTACAATAATATTCAGCTCGCTCGACCCCTGATCGATCATGCGCACGTTCACCGCGCTCCTGGCAAGCGCCGTGAACAATTCGGCGGCAATGCCCACGCGGCGGATCATGCCCTGTCCCACCGTCGCGATGACGCTCATGTTGCTCAGCGCCTCAATGGAATCGGGATTGCATTCCGCCCACAGGTCCGTAAGCACCGCATCAAGCTTTCCATTAAGCTCGGTATCCGATATCACCAGCGAAAGCGTATCGATGCCCGTGGGCATATGCTCGAAAGAGACCCCGTGGCGCTCAAGCACCCAAAGCACACGGCGGCCGAAACCGACCTCGGCGTTCATCAGCGCCTTCTCAATCGCTATAACCGTAAATCCCTTGCGTCCGGCAATGCCGGTTATCGCACCGGGGGTATACCCTTTTGGCAGGTCCTTGACGATCATGGTTCCCTTCTGTGCAGGCGCGTTCGTATCACGCACATGGATGGGTATTCCCGACTGCCGGACCGGAAATATCGCGTCTTCATGCAGCACGGTCGCCCCCATGTACGAAAGCTCCCGTAACTCCTTGTACGTAATATACTCGATTACCTTCGGGTTTTCCACGATGCGCGGGTCAGCCACCAAAAATCCCGGCACATCCGTCCAGTTTTCATATATGTCGGCCTGCACGGCACGCGATACGATTGCCCCTGTAATATCCGACCCGCCGCGCGAAAAGGTTTTTATGGAACCGTCGGGCATCGCGCCGTAGAATCCGGGGATTACGGCGGGTTTTGACTTTTGCAGGCGCCCGGCCATTGCCTTTTGCGTTTTTTCAGGCTCAAAAACGCCTTTTTCGTTGAAGCAGATCACCTCGGCCGCATCCACAAACGCGTACCCCAGGTAATCCGCAAGGATAATGCCGTTTAAGTACTCGCCGCGGCTTGCCGCATAATCCGGCCCCGCGCCCGTTAAAAGATTCTCCCGCACCAGCGCAAGATGCGCGTTTATATCCAGTGAAAGCCCGAGTTCTCCGACAATATCCGTATACCGCTGCGAAATCTGTTCGAATATGCTTTCGAAACCGCTTCTACCTGCTTTGGACTCGGCGAGGTAAAGAAGATCCGTTATTTTGCTGTCGCTCCCGTTGCGTTTGCCGGGTGCGGACGGCACAACATACACACGCTCAGGGTCCCCCAATACGATGTCGCGCACACGCCTGAACTGCTCTGCGCACGATAATGAACTTCCTCCGAATTTGGCTACCTTGCTGCCCATTCATAAGCCTCCATTATATTGTTTATGCGCATCCGGCCCGTCAAGGGCGGATGCGCTTGCTTTCCATATAGAAACGTTTTTCGTCTGCCTCGCCGATGGAGAACGCTTTTCGCGGAAGCACGCCGCCGTCCGACACCGTTTCAAACAGGATGTCCTTTTTTATCTGCGGCAACAGGAATCCCAAGGACCCCGATGCTTTGGACAGTGTCTCAAGCGCCTCATTGCCATGGATATAGTCGATGCGCGCATCAGGGAAAACGCCAAGCAGCGCGTCCAGCCCGGCCTGCAGCGTATCCGCCGCCACACTCCCTGCCGGACTCTGAATATGCAGTATCCCGCTTTCCTCTCTGCTGGAATACCGCAGCACATGCCCGCCTCCCGCCGGTGTATCCGCCGTTCCGATCTGCGCCTTCAGGCCCACTCCGTGATAGTATTCGAGTAAAAACGCAAGGCTCTTATGCGCATCCACGTTGAAAAGCAGGCGGTGGATGGGTTCAAGCCGGATGCCCTCATCATACAGGTTCACGATTTCGCACAACGCAAACCTGGCCGGATGCGTATCCGCCGCATCCGGCGCGAGCGTCTTTTTTACATTCTCCCAATGCGCCTTCGCCGCCGCGAGCGAGTGGTTGCCGTCGCCTACCGCAAACAGCATGGGCGCGCCTTTTTTGCGCGCCGCCGAACGCGCAAGCAACGCATCCAGCGCGTATACCATCCGCTCCAATGCGTCATTGTCCGTAACATGCCACGCGCGCACATGACCCCCGCCGAGCATGAGGTCCGTATCGTACACGGGCTGCATATTCGAGGCGTACGCGGCCAAAGGCTCAATTACGCTGTGCGCCGCATCGTCTATGAGCATCATCACGTGCGGCACCTCAACCCTGGCGCGTGCGCGGATGCGCAGCCTGGGCGGTATCCTTTCCCTGATCGTGCCCTCGGTAGCGCGGACAAGGGACGTGGACCCTTCCTCATAGTCATAGCATTCCAGATCCACGCTGAGCATGATCCCCTTGCGCGTCATCGTTTTATCGGCGTTTTGCCGGCAGATGACCATGACCCCCGTGGCAAGCTCCGTCAGCACGCCCTCGTTCAGGTATTGTTCCATATGCGCGGCAATGGCATCGATCCGTGCGGACGCATCCTTTTCCCCAAGATAGATCTCGGGATAGATCATATGCAGCGTCGAAGGCGCGTCCCCGACGATTCGGGCGACCTCCTCCCAGTACTCCGGCTGCGATGTAAACTGGTCGCATGCGATCACCGCCCATTTATACAGGTCAATATCCCCTGACGGCAGCAGGATATCCGGGATTCGTATCCCCAACCGGCGCTGAAGCTCTTCCACTTCTTTTCCCCCATAAAATCGATAAGCCCTGTAAGCCTTTTAAAGCAGGCCTGAGCCGTTTTAATCATTATATGCCAACAAACAGTTTATATCATAAACCTGTAATACGTCAATTGCCGCGCTATTTTCGGATTCAAAAGGCCTGAAAATTCCGCAAAATCCCCTGTTTAATACCACGCACACACCAAACGACAAATTATAAATTCCGTTAACATCTTGTAAATTTACCATATCTGTGATAATATACCGATTAGTTCTTTGGGGAAGAATTAAATTTGCAGCGAATTTGGTGAGCGATGAGTAAGCCATTTTTATTATTGCTGTTACCCTATCTGGTTTTTGTAACCGTTGTAGCAGCCTACCAAATCATAATCACATTCTTTTGCAAGAAATGCAAAAAAACCCGGCCGATCATTCCATTGAGGAATCACCGGTTCATGGCTGTTATCAGTGCACGCAACGAGGAACGCGTTATAGGGGCGTTGTTATCAAGCCTCCAAAAGCAAAATTACCCGCGCGAGCTTATTGATATCTATGTCATTGCCGACAACTGCACGGATAACACCGTGGGTATCGCACATTCCATGGGCGTTAACGTTTACGAACGGACCGATACGGTGCATGTAGGCAAAGGTTATGCGCTTGAATGGTTCTTCCAGCAGATACTTGCCCAAAAACCCAATGACTATGATGCATTCTGCGTTTTCGATGCGGACAATATCGTCGACACCGGCTTTTTTAGCGCGATGAACCATAAGCTCTGCTGCGGCGAGGAGATCGTACAGGGCTACCGCGATATGAAGAACCCGACCGACAACTGGATAAGCATGAGCTATTCGTTCCATTACTGGTCCAACAACCTCCTTTATCATCTCCCGCGGTATAACCTGGGACTGTCCCCGCTGATCAACGGCACAGGGTTCATGGTAAGCATGAATATCCTGAAAGAGAACGGCGGCTGGCATACCAAAACCATGACCGAAGATATCGAGTTTTCTCTTATCAATATAGCCCAGGGCCGCAAGATTGGCTGGGCGACCGACGCCATCGTATACGACGAACAGCCATTGAAATTCAAGCAGTCCTATAAGCAGCGCATGCGCTGGTCGGTCGGGCACCTGCAATGCTTCTCGGCATATTTCCCGCTTCTGGTAAAAGCATTGTTCAAACACAAAAACCTGACGATATTTGATACTATCCTTTATATTTCAGGTATGCCCCTGCTGTTTATCTCGTTCGTTCTATTGTTCGTCTATATCATCGGGACGCAAATTGGCTTTACAAACGAGTCCACGATCGCTACATATATGATCTGGTTCTTCCTGTTTGCCGTTTTGATGCCCATCGGCCAGGTTATCACCACTATGCTTATCGAAAAACGGCTGACCGTTACGAGATGCTTCAAGGGCCTGATTTCATACCCTGTATTCCTGCTTTCCTGGGTGGTTATCAATATCATGTGCATCTTCAAGCTTAAAAACATCACATGGGAATCGGTAGAGCATACGCGCAACATCGAGCCAACCCGCCTTTAAACCGGAACGTTGCTTGACAACGTTTCGGTTTATATAATAAAATCAAACGGCATGGAATACTCCGAACCGGCGCATGCCGCCAACGAGTTACCGCCTTGTGGCACTATAAAAACGTGCCGGAGGCTTTTTTAATTATATTGAGGGGAATCATCATGGACTTTAGAAGCATCGAAAAAAAATGGCAAAAGCACTGGGAGGATACCCGGCTCTATAAATTCAATCCCGGAAACATGGACAAAAAACTATATGTGCTTGAAATGTTTTCCTATCCTTCGGGCGCAAGGCTGCATGTCGGCCACTGGTACAACTACGGTCTTTCGGACAGCTATGCCCGCTTCAAGCGCATGCAGGGCTATGAAGTGTTCCATCCCATGGGGTTCGACGCGTTCGGCCTGCCTGCCGAAAACTACGCCATAAAGACCGGAATCCATCCGCAGGACTCCACACTCGCCAATATCGATACGATGGAGCACCAACTAAGGGCGATGGGCGCGACTTTCGACTGGGATTACGAGGTCGTTACCTGCAAACCCGAATACTACAAATGGAACCAGTGGCTGTTCCTAAAGCTCTTTGAGCGAGGGCTGGCCTACCGTAAACAGGCGCCCGTGAATTTCTGCCCAAACTGCAACACCGTGCTGGCAAATGAACAGGTCGTGGACGGCGCCTGTGAGCGCTGCAGCACCGGCATAGAAAAGAAGAACCTTACACAGTGGTTTTTCAAGATCACCGACTATGCCCAGGAGCTGCTTGACGGGCTGGATACATTGGACTGGCCCGAAAAAACGAAGATTATGCAAAGGAACTGGATAGGCAAATCAACGGGCGGCGAAATTATTTTTGCCATCCGGGGCACGAACCTTTCCTTTCCGGTGTTTACTACGCGCGCGGACACGCTTTTTGGCTGCACCTACGTGGTACTAGCGCCCGAGCATGAACTCGTGGACGCCGTGACCACCGCCGAGAACCGTGAAGCGGTGGAAAGCTACCGCGCCGAGTGCGCCAAGGCCACCGAAATCGAACGCCAGTCCACGCTGCGCGAGAAAACCGGCGTGTTCACCGGCAGCTATGCCGTCAACCCGATAAACGGCCGCGCCGTACCCATCTGGATTGCCGATTACGTGCTGGTCACATACGGTACGGGCGCCGTGATGGCGGTCCCCGGCCATGATACAAGGGACTTTGAATTTGCCACGAAATACAATCTGCCCATCGAGCGCGTGATAAAAGGCGCTAAGGGCCAAGACGACGCCCTGCCCTTCGTGGAATACGGCACGATGGTTGGCAGCCCGGGCTTTGACGGTCTTACAAGCGAGGAAGGAAAGGCCGCAGTCATCAAAAAACTGGCGCAGGACAATAACGGCGCATTCAAGATCAACTACCGCCTGCGCGACTGGCTGATATCCCGGCAGCGCTACTGGGGCACTCCCATACCCGTGATCCACTGCGAGCACTGCGGCGCGGTGCCGGTGCCCGAAGACCATCTGCCGGTACTGCTGCCCTACGATGTGGATTTCTGCCCGAAGGGGACATCTCCTTTAGCCAGTAACGAAGAATTCATGAACGTGCCCTGCCCGCGCTGCGGCGCGCCCGCAAGGCGCGACCCGGACACAATGGATACCTTCGTCTGCTCCTCCTGGTACTTCCTGCGGTATGCGGACAACAAAAACGAGGCGCTTCCCTTCGATACCGCGCTCATAAACCGGATGCTGCCCGTGGACAAATACATTGGCGGGGCCGAGCACGCCTGCATGCATCTGCTGTACGCTAGGTTCTTTATCAAGGCGCTTCGGGATATGGGCATGGTTTCGTTTGACGAGCCATTCAGCTCGCTGGTCCATCAGGGCATTATCCTTGGGCCGGACGGGAACCGCATGAGCAAGACGCACGGCAACGTCATCTCACCCGACTCGTATATCCAGAAATACGGTTCGGACGTATTCAGGATGTATCTGGGATTCGGTTTTTCCTACATTGAAGGCGGCGCGTGGAACGACGACGGCATCAAGGCTGTACACCGTTTCCTGGAGCGTGTGGAACGCCTCATCGAGCGCATCGTCGCGCTGTCGTCCGTCAAAGGGGAGACCGCCATCGGCGCTGCCGAGAAAGACCTCCTGTACGCGCGCCATTATACCATAAAGAGCGTCACGGCCGATATCGACCGGTTCCAGTTCAACACGGCCATTGCCCGCCTGATGGAACTCACCAATGCGCTCTATAAATACATAGACGCCCCCGGGCATACCAATACCGGGCTGACCGTCGAAACCGGCAGGGATCTTTTGCGGCTTCTCGCCCCGTTTGCGCCCCATGCGGCCGAGGAGCTATGGGAGAGCATGTACGGCGCGTATTCCATCCACAATGAGCCCTGGCCGCGGTATGACGAATCCATGCTTTTACGCGATACGGTTGAAATCGGCATCCAGGTCAACTCGAAGCTGCGCGCGCATATGGTGATCAATGCAGGGCTTGGGGACGACGAGATCCGTGGGCTGGTGCTCGCAAACGAAAAAGTCCAGCGTGCCATCGAAAATAAGACGATCAGGAAGATCATCGTCATAAAAGGGCGGCTTGTCAATATAGTAGTGGGTTAGTATTCTGGAGCACAGCCATAAACCGATGCGCTGATGGAAAAATCCGCATGCGCATCGGTTTTTTATCGCCGGCGTTTGGTTATGCTTTTGTGCTGTGCTATAATGATGCCAAGCACTCGCTGATGTAACGCGTCCGCATAAAAGGAGACAAACATGTTTGCTGACTATCATACGCATTCTGATAGTTCGTTCGATTCCATCGCGCCCATGGAATCGATGATCCAGGCCTCCATCGATATGGGCATGGATCATTTCTGCCTCACCGACCATCTTGAAATCGATTACCGGTTTTCAAAGCTTTGCTATTCCCTCGAACCGAAGGCGTACAACAAGTACCAGGAAAAAGTGATTGCACAGTTCCCCTGGGCCGATGTGCGCAAGGGCATTGAGCTGGGGCTCCAGCCGCATCTCAAAAACGAAATGGCAAGACTGCTTTGCGGATGCAATTTCGATTTTATCATCGCTTCGGTGCACTATATTGGAAATCAGGACCCCTACTTCCCCGAGTTTTTTGACGGCATGAGCAGCCGGGACGCCTATACGGCATACCTCCAGGAACTCATCGCCTGCCTTTCCGGCTTTGAGGAGTACAGCGTGGTAGGGCATATCTGTTACCCGTCGCGCTTTATCCCTTTTGAAAAAAAGACCATGGCATATGCCGATCTTGCGGACATCTCGGATGAACTCCTGAAAATGGTCATCCAGTCGGGCCACGGCATCGAGGTGAACACCTCGTCGTATGCCACGCATAACATGCCTGTGCCGGGCTTTGATTATGTACGCCGTTATAAGGAGCTTGGCGGCGAGATCATCACCATCGGGTCGGACGCGCACAGGCCCGAGGATATGGGCCGGTTTTTCGATCAGGCGCTGGAAGGAATCAAGGCAAGCGGGTTTCGATACCTGACTGCTTTTAAGGAAATGCAGCCTGAATTCGTAAAAATCTGATACATTATTAATAGTTTATGGTAAGGCAAAAGCGAAAACGCTTTGCCTTATTTTGGAAAACTCGTATCATGCATTTTTGTGCCTGTTATGGCAAATACTCCCTCCCTGTTGGTTTATAAAAATATAGTTTCCCAAAAATACAATGAATTGTATTGACATGTGTTATCTTCATGTGTAAAATGACATATTATATTATCATTCGTCAGTATTTATTATAATATAATTGTATTCATTGTTACTCCCTGTGAATTCTGTTCGCCGGCATATAGTATTATTATCATACGCAAAACAATCGCTGTAGATTTTGATGCAATATGCCGAGTCTAATAAACAACGGGAGGCTCCACTATGAAAACTTGCTTTATTGGTTTTGACAACGGAACCATGGGCACAAAAGTCGGGCTGTACGATCTGGACGGCAATTGCCTGGCCGTCGCCTTCAACGAGGTGCACTGCACATACCCCAACCCGGGATGGGTGGAAATGGACGCGAACGAGCATTTTGAGAACGTTGTAAAAGGAATTGCCGAAGTAATCCAGAAAACCGGCATAGACCCCGCCAACATCAAGGGCATCAGCGGGAGCGGTATCGTCGACGGCACAGTGCCTATCGATGACGATTTCAACGCGATCGGCCCGTTCATCCCCTATCTCGACATGCGCTCCCAGGCCGAAGCCAAAGAAGTCCGCGAAAACTGCGAGCCGATCTGGGTTGAAGAGAGCGCGAAATGGGGACTCGGCCCGGACTGCGTTCCCATGGTCATGAAATGGCTGTACAAGCACGCGGATTATGCCAAGCGCGCCAAGAAATTCTGCAACATCGAGCCTTTTGTCATGGGCAAGCTCGGCGGCATGAAATCCAAGGACGCCTTCATCGACTGGTCCCACGCGTCCGGCTGGCTCATTGGCTTCGACCTTGAAAAGAACGACTGGTCCAAGCGGCAGTTCGATATGTACGGCCTCCCCTTTGATGTCCTGCCCAGGGTCGTTGCGCCCTGGGAGGTTGTCGGCTATGTATGTCCCGAAATGGCGGGCCGCACGGGCCTCAAAGCCGGAACGCCGTTGGTCGCCGGCGGCGGCGACCTGATGGTGGCAACGCTGGGCGCCGGCGTGGTCGATGCGGGTCAGGCCATGGACGTTGCGGGAACGGCATCCATTATGACCTTCATTACCGATGATCTCGACGCGGCACGCAAGAACGAAGTGCTGGTCACGTCCAAGTCCATCTACGCCGATAAGCTCTGCCTGTGGGGCTGCCTGTCCTCCGGCGGCTTTGCGCGCGGCTGGTACCGCGACGGCATCCTGAACCTGAAGGGCATCACCGAGGCGTATCCCATGATGGACGCCCTGGCCGAAAAGGTTCCGGCAGGCGCCATGGCCAGCATCTTCGCCCCCTATCTCACCGGCACCATGACGCCTTCCTGGCCGTATGCCAAGGGTGCGTGGCTCGGACTTACACCTGGCCACAACCAGGCGCATCTGTGGCGCACGCTGATGGAGTCCGTCGCGTTTGAATACCGCATGTTCCTCAAGTCCCTTGAGGACCAGGGCGTCACCTATAGCAATATCATGGGTGTGGGCGGCGGCGCGAAGTCGGCCGTGTGGAACCAGATCAAGGCCGATACGCTCAACGTCCCCTATACCCTCATCACCACGCAGGACAGCGGCGCACTGGGCACCTGCGTGATTGCAGGCCATGCCACAGGATATTTTTCGGATATGGCGGCCACCGTTCAGTCCTGGACCGAGAAAACACGTACGTTTACGCCGCGTCCCGAATATGTCGATTTCTACAATAAGTTCTATGAGCTCCGGCAGGAGGTCATTCTCGGGCCCCTGTCCCAGATCTTCGACATGTGGGAGAAAATTGAAGCGCTCGAGCCTCCGAAATAACCGATATTTCCTTAACGCAGATATCTCCTTTGTAAACAGCCATGATGCACAAAAGAGGCGCGTTTTCTGCGCCTCTTTTGTGCATCCAGAACATTCTTGTTAATAACCACAAAAAAGGTACGCTCAACGCACCTTTTTTGTGGTTTGCATTGTTTCAGCCGTTTTAAACTATGCCGACAGTATCGTTCGTTTCCTTCATTTCGCTCAATACCCGCTCTACATAATTCTGGATCTCCTGCGTACGTCCCTGGTTCGGATTTGCCTGCGCGAAGTCCTTGTTGATTTCGATAAGCTGGCGCAATAACGACGCGAGCAGGCCGTTCTGTTCGCGCAGGTCTTCATACTGCCTGCGCTGCGTGGACAGTTGCAGCTTCAGCGCCTGCAGCTCGTTTTGTACGCGCTGGTTCTCCTCACCTTTAACCGCGTTAGCCATTGCCCCAAGCGCCGCAAACAACTCCTTTACGGCTGCGGGCGCCAGTTTCTCCCAGTCCTGGGCGGCACGCAGCGCGCTCTCGGAAGCGCCCTCCGCTCTCCGAATACGTTTGCGCCCGCGCGTGGATGAATATTCATAGGGGTTTACAAATTCAGCGCCATCCGATTTGAGTTCCTCCATAACCGCCCGCACTAGATCCGGGCTGTTGCGAATCACGCTGCGGTATTTGTTCTGGTACCGCAGCATCGCTTTGTTGTCGCCTTTCCCCATTTCCAGCGTACAGGCGCGTACGGATTGACCATGGGCCTGCGCACAAAGCACGCGCTTCAACACTTCGCGCACCTCATGCTCCTGGAACGGTATGAAAGCCGTAACCTCCGGCATATCCGCATCGTTCATGTCTCCGGATTCCTTGCGTTCGCGTACTTTGCTGTAATAATAATTCCGTATACTGTTGGCTTTTCTTCCTGTAGCCACGGATACCGCTTCAAAGACGCTCTTTAGCGGTCTGCCCGCCTTGCGCATGCGCGAAACCTCTTCCCACAGAAGCGCGTCTTCCCAGTCCTGCCATCCGGCATGTACGGGCGGCTTGCCCTTTTTGATTTGATTCTCACTTATTGTATTACGGGTCATCGGCTTTACCCCCCGAATGTATTTTGAGGTTATTATTGACATGGTTTTGCCAAACTATACCAAATTATGTTACTGAAAATAAAAAAGCAAAGAGGTTTCCCTTTGCTTTTGTTGTTTTCTTTACTGATTTATGTTGCATCACGCAATAATAGAACAATGCGTCGCTCTCACCGGTCTTTTTTTAGCCGTCAACAAACCCCTTTGGGATTTGTTGACGGATTTCCTGTGCGGTTAAAATGCCGCTCTTGGCGCCATTTTTTTCCACCAATCTGACGCACATGTCGTCAGATTGGATTTTAAAGTGGGGGATTGCGATCCCCCACACCCCCTAGAACAGGTTTCCCGACAAGCTGTCTCTTGTTCTTGTACTCGCCGTGCCATAGTATGCGTCCTAGCTGTCAATGCAGCCCGGCGTGCGCGGGTACGGAATGACGTCCCGTATGTTTTTCATGCCGGTAAGATACAGGAGCATACGCTCAAAGCCCAGCCCGAACCCGGCGTGCGGCGCGCCGCCGAACCTGCGAAGGTCCAGATATCCCTTGTACGCTTTCGGGTCCATCCCCATATCCTGCATACGTGACAAAAGCACGTCCTCGCGCTCCTCGCGCTGGCTCCCGCCGATGATCTCACCTACGCCCGGGACCAGCAGATCCATCGCCGCCACAGTCCTGCCGTCGTCATTGGCGCGCATATAGAACGCTTTGATGTCCTTGGGATAACCGGTAACGAACACCGGCCTTTTGAACACTTCTTCGGTCAGATACCTTTCGTGCTCGGTCTGCAGATCGCATCCCCACGAAACGGGGTATTCGAACGTTTTGCCGCTGGCTTCCAGGATCTCTATCGCGCGGGTATAGGTTATCCTTTCAAAATCCGACCGGAGTATTCCCTCCAGGCGGCCGATAAGGCCGTTTTGTATGAACCGGTCGAAAAATTCCATTTCCTTCGGCGCTTTTTCAAGCGCATCCCCTATCAGGAACTTTATCATTTCTTCGGCAAGATGCATGTCGTCATGAAGATCCGCAAACGCCATTTCGGGCTCGACCATCCAGAATTCGGCCGCGTGCCGCGCGGTATTGGAACGTTCGGCCCTGAATGTCGGGCCGAACGTATACACGCGCCCGTAACAGAGCGCAAACGCTTCGGCGTCAAGCTGGCCCGATACGGTCAGCGACGCGCGCGTCTGAAAAAAGTCCTCCCCGTAGTCTACCTCTTTTACCCCTGAACGCATCAGTCCATCGAAATCCAGCGCGGTTACCGAGAAAAGCGCGCCCGCGCCTTCGCAGTCCCTGGCGGTCAGAATAGGCGTGTGCACATGCACGAATCCGCGCTCCATAAAAAAACGGTGTACGGCAAACGCGCACAGCGACCGCAGCCGGAACACGGCGCCCAGCGTATTGGTACGCATGCGCAGATGCGGCATTGACCGCAGGAACTCGAAGGAATGCCGCTTTTTCTGCAACGGGTATTCCGGCGGGCAATCGCCAATGATCATGATACCATCGGCGGCAATTTCAAACGGCTGGGGCGCATCCGGCGTCAGCCGCACTTCCCCCGTGACCTCGATTGCCGCCCCTGTAGACGGTTTTGGCTCCAGCGTCCCGGGACCGAATACGATCTGAACGTTCTCCATGCAGCTCCCGTCGTTCAGTTCAATGAACCCGACCGTTTTGGATGCGCGCAGCGTACGTACCCAGCCGCACAGTTTGATCTGTCTTCCTGCAAATTTTTCGGGATCATGCACAATATTTACAACGGATTCACGCGCCATAATCTTCTCCTCTTTCCTGCAACACTCCGTTTATCATAGCATGAATCAACACAATAAAAAACATCACTTTTTTTGCCGGACTTTGCTTTTCGGTCATAGCTTGTGTACTGATATGTTTCTTTTCAGAATATCCTGTAACATCACGAAAAAGGAGCGTGCACCCATGATACAAGCATTGCCCACGTTGGTATTGAAAGCGGAGGATACCGACGGTTTTTTCTTTTTAGACGGGCAGCCCGCCTCGCGCTCAGGCAGCGCCGTCCGCGTCCCGGCTCCCGGGTACGGGGAGCATTGCCTCCAGTTCTTCCCGCTGAGCACAAACGATCTGCCGGTAACGCTCGGGGTCAATTTTGCAAACGATTCGTTCCAGGTGGTTCCCAATAACGCCGCACAGGTGGTTCGCTGGCCCGATAATGTGTGGGAGGTCCGCCTCCTCCCCACCCCGCGGCCGGCCCCTGCCAGTCCCTTCCCGCGCATTCTGGACGGCTGTGCGCTCCCCTGGGACGGCGGGGTGCACGCCACGCTTTTCTGGGAAAACGCGCTGTACATCGCCATCGAAAACGAACAGGGAACCCTTTTGCTGGGGGAGCATTTGAGCGACGAATGCACGAGCGGACGCCTGCAGGTCGTTCCCCGTACAGATGCATCGGAGCTGCTTCTCATTCAAAGCGACCAGGCACCCGGAATCTGCGCCCTCGTCCGCTTTGAAAAGCAGCCCGAACTGTATTTCTGCGAACCGGCCGATTCCTGCTCCCTTGAAACCGATGACTGCCCCCTGCTCGTGTGCGTCCACGACCTCAAAGACCTGGCCGGACACCAGCTTCAGACCTGCATCACCCTTGACCAAGCGCTCTCAATCCGGCGCGAAGTGGGCTTCTTCTCCAAAAGGGGCGTGTCTCCCGCGAACGAGCATGAACTCGTTTCCATGTTCCTGGATGCGGTCATGCTCAAACTGGAAAAGGAGGCGTCCGGCTATCTCTCCCCTTCGCTCAGGGATAACTACCCGCTGTCGGTGTTGCAGGAATATCTGGGTGATTTTACGGCATTTTCGCTTCCGCCGTATACGCTCCAAGCCGACGATGAACGGCTGGTGTTCGGTCTCCATATCCGATACGAAAAGGAAATGCGCGCCCGGATATTCGAATTTGAGATAATACAGGCTTCGGAAGTGCATGAGGAGAAATTTTTAATAAACAATATAAAAGAAAAGTGTTCATGGTTTGAATGAAATATGGTAAAGTTATACTAGACTGCCTTTATAGAAGGGGGGGGTGCTCATGTTCTTCCCGTTTATGTACTTTGACCAGTTTTATTTGCTGCTCATACTGCCCGCGCTTTTGATCAGCGTGATCGCACAGAATGCGGTAAACAGGACCTATAAGAAGTACGCGAAGATTTCGGTGCGTTCCGTAAGCACGGCTGCCAGTACGGCCCGGAGCATACTGAACCATCACGGGCTGAGCAATGTCCCCATTGAAAGGATAGGCGGCAGACTGACAGACCATTACGACCCGCGCTCAAAAACGCTTTGCCTCTCCCAAAGCGTGCACGATTCAAACTCCATCGCCGCGCTGGGCGTGGCGGCACATGAAGTTGCACACGCCCTGCAGCACCGCGAGGGCTATATGCCCCTGCGCATACGCAATTCCATTGCGCCGGTAGTCAGCGTTGTTTCCACGCTGGCTGTCCCGCTCCTTTTATTCGGGTTTTTATTGTCCATGCTCAATCTGGTTTATATCGGCATCGCCGCTTTTAGCCTTGCGGTCGTGTTCCAGCTCGTTACGCTGCCTGTTGAAGTAAACGCTTCACACCGCGCGCTTGTCCTGCTTCAGTCCGGTAACTTCCTTACCGGCCAGGAAGCGGCAGGGTCAAAAAAAGTGCTGCGGGCAGCGGCTTTTACGTATGTCGCTTCGACGCTGATGTCCATCGTGTACTTTGTCCGCTTTTTGATGCTGGCGCCCCGCCGTAATTAGTTTTAAAAAAATAAATATGCGGTGCGTTTTTTGACGCACCGCATATTTTTAATTTGTTGAGCCACGTGGATCAGGCATGCTTTGTACGAATTATCCGCATTGCATCAGATAGGCTATCGCGGCCTGTAGCTGTCGCAAAACGTTTGCGGCTCGCCGTGTTCATTGGCGTCGACATGAATTCCCTCGAGTATGCACTCCTCATTATTTTCGTTGAATTCACAGCCTGCTACCGTACAATATATTCTTTGATCCGCTTTTGGTGTCTGACCGTAAGGCAATGCAATTTACCTCCTTTTAATAGATTCAATCTATCATTATTGTGCCTGCGCAACACGAAAAATATGCTTGGAATCCAAACGGGAGATTTTTCATGCAATATTTTTTCTTTTAAACCGGTTTTCGCCAAACCGTCGTCCCGCATGAGGCGCTTGCGCTTTGAGCGGCATTACGGACATGGGCGAACCAATTTTTCCAGAATATGGTATTAAAAATCGGGGCCTGGCGCGTCCCCCAACCCTCGCTTCCGATGGTTTAGTCAAAACAAAAACCGTATTCCGCCTGACGGCGGAATACGGTTTACCGTGTGCACAGGCTTACAGCATGGCCATCAAATGTTCAGGCTGGAGCGCGGGGCTTACAAAATACCCCTGGCCGTTATCGGAGCCCAGCTCTCTGAGCTTCTTGCGCTGGGCAAGCGTTTCGATGCCCTCCGACGTAACGCTGAGGTTGATGGTATGCGCCAGCGTGACGATGGTATGGATGAACGTTTCATAATAGGCCTGCTTGCCCAATCCCTGTATGAAATCGCGGTCGATCTTCACTTCATCGAGCGGGATGTCCTTTAAATGCGTCAGGGACGAATACCCTTTCCCGAAATCGTCGAGCGATATGCGTATCCCCATTTCCCGCAGCCGCGTGAGCGCGGGAACCACCGTATCCATGTCCTGAATGAACATGTTCTCGGTGATCTCAAGTACAAGGTGGTTAGGAGAAAGCCCTGTTTTTTGGAGTGTGCGGCGTACTAGTTCGACCAGATCGTCTCCCAGCATCTGCATGATCGAGATGTTCACGGATACATACATGTTGGTATGCCCGTTCCTGTGCCATTGCTTGCACTGGCTGCAGGCCTTTTCGATCACCCACCGTCCCAGCGGTACAATCAGCCCAAGATATTCCGCAAGCGGGATAAACTCACCCGGTTCCACCTCGCCCACGCCCTCCATGACGAACCGTAAAAGCGCCTCTGCTCCGGTCACGCGGCCGCGCTCCAGGTTGATCACGGGCTGGTAGTACAGTTCAAACCCCTCAAAACCGTTTTCTATCGCGCGCCGCATGCCGTTTTCTATCGTCATGCGCCGTTTGCCCAGCGAATTCTGTATGGAATGATACATGACATGGCAGTTTTTCCCGAACTGCTTGGCGTTAAAAAGCTCAAGCTCCGCAGCATGCAGTATCTCCTGCGCGTTCCGCCCGTCACGGGGCGCACAGGCCATTCCCACCGATGCGGCGGCGTATACCTCATATCCCTTTACCTGCCAGGCGCGTTTGAATGCTTCAGTTACGACGCCCTTGATTTTTTCCCCGTCGTTCTGATCCGCCAGATAGATAACGGCAAATATATCTCCCGCATACCGATATGCCTGCCCCTTCTCGCCAAGAACCGCGCTCAGGCGCCCTGCGACGCTTTTCAGAAGCGCGTCGCCCACGTCATAGCCGTATACGTTGTTGATATTTTTAAACCCGTCCAGACCCACAAGCAAAACGCCGCAGGATCTGTCCCCGAGCAGCTCGAAAGCAAGCTCGTCCTCAAAACACCTGCGGTTTGGGAGCTTGGTCAGATCGTCCAGATTCTTTACGGGGTGCACGCTCATTTGCGTCTGCCTAAGCCCGGTGACATCCTCCGCAATCGCGACAAACCAGGCGGGGCGGTTGTTTCCGTCGCATTCCAGCCTTCCCCTGGCCAGCAGATAATGGACCTTTCCCCTTGCGTCCACCATGCGGAACTCATCGATATACTGCTCCTGCTGACCTTCAATGTACTCGATCAGCTTCCTCTTGAAACGCCTCCGGTCGCTGACGTGCACGCAGGCGCACCACTGCTCCAGCGCACCGTCAAACTGCCCGGCGGGCAGGCCGAATTCTTTTTCCATGCGCGCGGATGTTTCCGCGCGGTTATTCATAATATCCCACCGGATCACATAGTCCGCCGTAATCTCCCGCATCAACCGCCCCTCCAGGGTTCTGTAGACCCCCTTGCGCCGGTGCTCCATGCGCCGCATGTATCCTGTGCATCCCGCTCCAACGAGCAGCATGCAGCCAGGCAGGGAAACGGCCCACCATACCCACGGAGAATTCAGGGCGTCTGATAAAAACAGAACGCCGGTTACCAGCAGGCCAAGAAAGCCGGTAATTGAAAAAAATCGAGACAGAACGCCGGGCCATGCTCGTATTTGGGCGGATGGCCCCTGACACTCGTTTCGATTGATGGGAACAACGTCTCTTCGTCGCCCGGTCATATGTATGCACTTCCTAAACAGAATGATCGACTGCATCCTTGCTCTTATCGTGATTCTGCCTATCCCTCCTGAGAGGTCGCGTGCTATTTGCCTTGCAGCTGCGGTGTGGGCGTGCTTTGCCCCGTATTTTGCTGTACTTGAGACGGCGCATTCCGTGCCGGCTCCAGCGCCGGATTGAAGGCGTCCGCAGAACACCCGGCCAGTAAGGCTGCTAACAACAGGGTAGCTGCAGCCGCAAGGAGCCGTTTGCCCAGCATAACGTATCCTCCATCCCGAGCGTACTACATGCATAATAAACTAATATATATATTTTAATATGTATGCATTTCGTTTGCAACCCCGAGTCCTCCCGGAGGCGCTGCAACATGACGGAAATATCCGTTTCCAGCTGCATTTGGGCAGCAAAATCACATATTATAATATACGTTCATGCATATCAAAAAACGGAAATACATGCAACATTGGAAACTGCCAAATACGTGACGCCCCGCTAAAACAAAAACCGCCTGCATGTTTTCCGCAACTGCAAACGGTTTTTCCCTGCTACCCGTTATTCTGTTTCTTTGCTGAACTTTTACCGGCTCTATGCCGTGCTTTTTCGCGGTCGAACCATGCAACGCTGTCCCGAAGGCTCTCGCGCACGGACCTCGCCCTGTATCCAAGCTCTTTCTGCGCTTTCGCCGAGCTAATTTTGGCATTGGAACTCAGCACCTCCACGGCATACCGCGTAAACACCGGCTTTTTTCGGAAAATCCGGTAGTAAGCCGGCATGAGCGCAGCCGCAAACTTCACCAGCCACAACGGGACACGCACCAGTTTTTTCCGCCTGCCCTGTATATCCAGAAGGTGCGTGTATATCTGTTTCACGCTGGCCTGTTCGCCCGATATAATATATCCTTCGCCGGGGCGGCCCATTTTCCATGCCTTTATGAGCGCATCGCAGACATCGCGCACATCAACGAAATCGTACGCCCCGTCAAAATAGAACGCGACTTTGCTCTTGGCGCCTTTAATGAACCGTTTGATAAGGCAGCCGATCTCCGAGAGCTTGTAATCGAACGGACCAATAACGCCGGAAGGGAAAAGTATCACGGCATCCAGGCCGCGCGCAATGCCTTCCTGTACGATACGCGTCGCCTCGGCTTTTGAATTGGCATAACCGCCGGCTTTCGCGTCGGACACGAAGCTATGCCGCTCGGTGATCGCCGTGCCGTCGGCCGGCTCTTTGATGGCATGCACCGAGCTGATGTAAATCAGACGCTTGACTTTGTGGTGCAGGCAGGCGTCCACCATGTTCTGCGTGCCGCCGATGTTTACTCCTTCGAGCAGCGCGTCGTTCTTTTTGGATATGCGCACGATGCCCGCCAGATGGAATACCGTGTCGCAGCCTTCGACCGCCTGCCTGACCGCGTCGCTGTTGCGGATATCGCAAACGACGATTTCGGCTTTTATCCCGTTGAGCGGCGCGACAGATTCGCCCGGCGGCAGCAAAAGCCGCAGCTCCTCGCCCATTTTCATCAGTTTGTTGACCAAAACATTGCCGATATGGCCGGTAGCACCCGTAACAAGTATCATCCCCACACCTCCCGGACACCGTTTAAAATCTGTACCTATATTTTACAGCACTTCCATTGTTTTATAAATATAATTTTTGATTTTGAGTTTATGAACCTGCATATCGGTGACTATTATATCCTGGAAGATTTTATCACGAGCCAGAACCAGCCGGTTTTCGCGTATTAAATTGCTGCAAAATTGGCTATTTGGGTGTTTCAGCGCATTGTTTGCGGTTGACTAACTGAACATAACTCCTGGCGGAAAGGAGCCCCTGTATGGATAACGTTTTGGGCATGCGGATCCGGGAATTGCGTCAGAACGCACGCCTTTCACAAACACAATTTGCAAACGTTCTGCATGTACGTAATTCAACGCTGTCCCAATATGAGTCGGGGCATCGTTCACCTAACGATCAGATAAAGCGTCAAATTGCCGACTATTTTAACGTCAGCCTGGACTATCTGTTGGGCCGGACCTCGGAAACCAATCCTTCCGCCTCATCCAAAACGGGCGGTATCTTTGCCATTGAAATAGATGTACGCAAAAGGAGCATGACACGGCAGGAGCTTGAGGATCTGCGGCAGGCGCTTTCGGTTGCGGACGACAACACGCTGCGCGCGATCATCCAGCTGCTCAAGATCCGGTCGGGACGGCTTGTAAGCTAGAAACATTATCGTCAATTTACAGCGCCACAATAATACCTCCTATTTAATGGAACGAAGTATGGATATAGCGGCTAGGACATATCCCTGCTTCGTTCCATTAATTTTTAAGAAGGAAAACACGTATATTATAACGAATTCTATTGATGGAAACCATCAATAGAAGGGTGATCCTATGCGTAAACCGTTACCGCTCCTGCTTTGCATCCTCCTGCTTTGCGTGGGAATTATGGCGCTTTTGGCGGCCTGCGGCTCCGGAAAAGGCAATCCGGCCGCATCTTCTTCCGCCACAACCGCGCCGGTTCCGACGCTTACGCCTACGCCTACGCCTACGCCCCAAACGACCATGTGGCCTTATGACCATGACGTTGCATGAGGGGGAAAGCGATGAAAAATTATTTTAAGCATATTGGTTTTATACTGTTATCCATGTCTTTGCTTGCCGGATGCTCTGCGGGCAGTTCAAAAGCCGCGACAACGCCCCCTCCGGGCGTCACCGAGACGGCGCTGAAGCTCAACGAAGGTACGCAATGGGAGCTGGACGCGCGGCTCACGATACCGAGCGGCGCCACCGGACCCGTGCCTGCCGTCGTGCTGGTGCACGGCTCGGGGCCGTCGGATATGAACGAAACCATCGGGGCCTGCGCGCCGTTTCGCGATCTGGCCTATGGCCTATCAAAGCGCGGTATCGCCGTATTGCGCTTTAACAAGCGCACGCTGACCTATGCTTCACAAATTGCCAATTCTCTGGAATCTTTCACGGCCCGTGAAGAATCGGCGGACGACGCCGTCGCCGCGGTCAAACTACTTCGCGCCGACCCGCGCATCGACAAAACGTGCATCATCGGCATCGGCCACAGTCTGGGCGCAACGCTGATCCCGCGCATCGATGCTGCGGGAGCGGACTTTGACGCTATGGTCCTGTTGGCCGGGACCCCGCGCCCTCTCTGGGAAGTGAGTTACGACCAGAATATGGCGCTGCTTGAGCAGTACCCGGCTGAAAAGCGCGCTTCCCTGGAGAAACAGATCAACGACGAGCTTGAAAAAGCAAAGCAGCTAAGCGGCATGTCCGATTCGGAGGCAAAGCAGCTTACCGTCTTCGGCATGCCCGGATACTATCTCAAGGACCTTGCAAAATACCTGCCGCAGGACCTTCTGCTGCAAAACACGAAGCCTGTCTTAATCCTGCAGGGCACGGCCGATTTCCAGGTAAGCCCCGAAAAAGACTACCGATTGTTCCAAACGGCGTTAAAGGGCCGCCCGAACACAGCCTTCAAGCTGTATGACGGCCTGAATCACCTGTTTATCAAATCCGACGGACCAAATAAAGGCTCGGTAAAAGAATACCAGACACCGGGCAATGTCGATGAAAAAGTCCTCAATGATATTGCAAATTGGATACTGTCGCTTTAAAATAATATTGTTTTTATGCAAAGAGGAGGAGCAACTGTGGGCGTGCCAGTAAAGACCTTGTACAACGGAACAGAAATTCCCATGCTCGGTTTCGGAACCTATAAGATACCGGACGGGAAGCCGGTCATAGATGCGGTTTCCAGCGCCCTTGCGATAGGCTACCGGCTCATTGATACGGCATGGTTTTATAAAAACGAAAAAGGCGTCGGGGAAGCCATCGCGCAAAGCGGCGTGCCGCGCGAAGATATCTTTCTCACCACCAAGCTCTGGAACGCACACCACGGCTACGATTTGGCCCTTGAATACTTTGATAAAAGCCTGGAGGCCCTGGGTACGGACTATCTTGACCTGTATCTCATCCACTGGCCCGGAAAGGACAAATATGTGGAGACATGGCGCGCGCTGATCCGCCTGTATGAGGAGGGGCGGACGCGCGCCATCGGCGTGTGCAACTTTCTGGATTTCCATCTCCAGACGCTTCGCGACGAGACGGGCATGCTGCCCATGCTCGACCAAATCGAGCTGCACCCGCGCTTATGGCGCCACGAAACGGTGGACTACTGCACGGCGTACAACATCTGCGTACAGGCCTGGAGCCCGCTGATGCGCGGCGGCGAGATGCTGGAGGCGGACACCATTGTGCAAATTGCACAAAAACATAAGAAGACGCCGGCACAGGTCATCCTGCGTTGGGAGACGCAGCAGGGCATCTGCGTGATCCCCAAATCCACCCACGTGGAGCGCATGCGCGAAAACTTTGATATCTTCGATTTTACGCTGACGGCAGATGAGATCGCGGCCATGAACGCGTTGAACGAGAACCGCGGCATCGGCTCAAGCCCGTATACCATGATGCTGGACTTCGAATAGCATGTTACGTTTTCCGTCCTTCTAAGCATAGCGAAGAATCTAAAAACCGGTTACAAGAAAAGCCTGTATATGGTTTGCGCAGGCTTATTCACTGTTGCACCACGCTAATTTACCACATTCACAGGCTTCCCGTTCAAAAACGCGCGCAGGTTATTCAGCACTGTATTGTACAGGCATTCGAGCGTGTGCTGCGATATCCAGGCGATATGCGGCGTGATGATGCAGTTGCGCGCGCCGATGAGCGGATTGGGTGCCTTTGGCGGTTCGGTGCTCAGAACATCCAGCCCAGCCCCGGCGATAACGCCGCTGCATAGCGCATCGGCAAGTTCCTGGTCAACGACCAGCCCCCCGCGGGCAGTATTTAAAAGGAAAGCCGTTTTTTTCATCAGCCCCAGCGTGCGCGCGTTGACGATACCGGCCGGGTCCAATGTCAGCGGGCAGTGCAGGGACACCACGTCCGCCTTTTCGAACACTTCATCCGCGCTCTTCGCCCAGGCAAAGCGCGCGAATTCCGTTTCATCGCAGGGATTGCGGCGGTAGGCCAGTATACGCATGCCCATCGCGTGCATGATGCGCGCGGTGGCCCTGCCGGTTGCGCCGAAGCCGATGGCCCCATACGTCATTCCGGTGAGGTCGATAAGCCCGCGGTCCCAGAAGCTGAAAAAGTCGCACCTGCTCCATCTGCCCTCCTGTACGCCGCGATTATAGGTTTCCGCCTGGCGGCAGAGCGCTAAAAGGAGCGCGGCGCAATGCTGCGCAACCGCTTCCGTTGCGTATGCCGGGACGTTGGAAACAACGATGCCGCGTGCGCGCGCCTCCTGCACGTCTATCGGGTCATACCCCGTGGCCACCACGCCTATGTATTTCAAATACGGGAGCTGCGCAAAATGCTGCTTCTGTATGGGCACTTTATTCACGATGATTGCCTCAGCGCCTTTTGCGCGTTCTATCAGCTGGTCAGGACGCGTCAGGTCATACCGCACCAGTTCGCCCAGCGCCTCAAACGGCTCCCAGCGCTGCGGATCCTCCGATTGCAGCGCCCGGCTCTCCAATATGACGATTTTCATCCAATCCCTCCCTATCACCAATATACTAGCACACGCGGACACCCGCGTGAAATAGCATTTGTATGAAAAAAAAGACCGAAGCGTATCTCCGGTCTTTTTAACGGTTCGCCTGTCATTTCTTTGCGAGCTTGTTCAGCACCGCTCCGATGCCAACCAGGCCAAGCCCCAAGGCAATGCCGTTGAGCAGAGGACTTGCAATCGACCAAAAATCAACCGAGTATGTGCCGTATGTCGCCAAACCGTAAACAATGTATGTGATCCAATATACGCCGACAATTGCGCCGATGATCATCAAAATGATTCCAAGCACGCTCACACCGCTGCTCTTTACAACCGGTGCATAATAATTCGTCTGAACGGCGGGCGCCGGTCTCGCTTCCAGGCTGTTGCCGCAGACCGTGCAAAACTGCGTGCCGTCAGCCAGATTTGCCCCGCATTTACTGCATACCATAATTCATACCTCTCCCATATCAAATTTTAACCAACCCATACTTGCCTTTGCTACTGCCTCTTTTCCAGGGCTACAAGGAGCTGCCCGACTGCAAACATAAGAGCGGTTAAGCCAAACCCCTGTATCAACACGTTCAAAGCTGTTAAGAAGTTTCCGCCGATAGCATAGCCGTATGCATAAGTCGGAATGAGCGCAATAATAAAACCAACAAGCGTAAAAAGCCCCACGGCCATTGCTCCGATCTTCAGGATCATTTCCAATACGCGTGCGCTCATCGTCAAAAACCCCTGTCCGGGCTGTCTGGGCTGCCTGTAAACCGGCTGCGGCTGGTACTGGGGCTGCGGCTGATACTGCGGCTGGGGCTGTGCGGCAACGGGTTCATCCACGCGCGATCCGCAGGTGGCGCAGAACACGGCGCCTTCGGCCAAGGGAGCTCCACATTTCGTGCAATTCATAATAAAATCCCCTTTTCCTTGTTTATTTGGTATGTTTTACCATATAAAAAGCTAAAAAATCCCCCCAACGGTTTATACGCTTGAAAACGGTTATTCTTGCGCTTCTTTTTCGGATCTGACCGGATATTTCCCCGTGAAGCATGCGTTGCAGAAAACCTTGCGTCCCCCGAGCATGCTGCTTAAACTGTTTACGTCAAGAAAAGCGAGAGAATCTGCGTCAATCTTTTTACGGAGCGCCTCAAGCGGGTTGCCGTGTGCGGTAAGCTCCTTGTGCGTGCCCACGTCGGTGCCGTAATAGCAAGGATGCAGGAACGAGGGCGAGCTTACGCGCATGTGCACCTCTTTTGCGCCTGCCTGCCTCAAAAGGCGGATGATGCGCGCGCTGGTCGTCCCGCGCACGATCGAATCGTCGATCATGACGATGCGCTTGCCCTGCACGCTTTCTTTGAGCGGATTGAGCTTGATGCGCACCCCCGTTTCGCGCTGGTCCTGCTGCGGGCGGATGAACGTGCGCCCGACATAGGCGTTTTTCACGAACCCGACGGCATACGGTATGCCCGATTCCTGCGCATAACCCACGGCGGCGTCAATGCCTGACTCCGGCACGCCGATGACCGCATCGGCGTCCACGGGCGCCTGCCTGGCCAAGAGCCGCCCTGCCTCCAGCCGCGCTTCATAGACGCTCACGCCGTCTATCACGCTGTCCGGCCGGGCAAAATAGATGTATTCGAACACGCACAGGCTGCTTCTACAATTGGTCTGCACCTGATGCGCACTCATGCCCTTTTCATCGATGATCACAATCTCGCCGGGCTGTACGTCCCGCACGAACGTTGCACCGACGGTGTCCAGCGCACAGCTTTCGGACGCCACAATGGTGGAACCGTTCAATTCCCCGACGCACAGGGGCCTGAAGCCCCACGGGTCCCTGAGGGCGATCAGCTTATCCTCCAGCAGTATGAGCAGGGAATATGCGCCCCGCAACCTTTGGATAGCGCGCGTTATCGCCTGCTCAATGGACGATCCGGCCGCGTATTCCTTCGCGATGATAAACGCGATGATCTCCGAATCGGTGGTTGTCTGGAAAACCGCGCCGCTTTGAATGAGTTCCTTTGCCAGCGCCTCTGCGTTGGTCAGATTCCCGTTGTGCGCCAGCGCCATTTTCCCGGCGGCGTAGCGCGTGACCAGCGGCTGGGCGTTTTCGGGCACGCTCTCGCCGGTGGTGGAATAGCGCACATGGCCGATAGCCATGCGGCCACTGAGTTTTTCAAAGCTGCCGTGGTCGAATACCTCGCTCACCAGGCCCATGCCCTTGTGGCAGACGATCTCGCCGTCGGTGCTTGTGGCAATGCCCGCGCTCTCCTGCCCCCTGTGCTGCAGGGCGTAAAGCCCGTAATACATGATGCGCGATACTTCCATTTCCTCCCGCGCAAAAACGCCGAAGATGCCGCATGCTTCGCGGGGCTTGTCCATCTGCATCAGATTCCCAACCTTTGATAGACTTCCTGGTATGCTTCCTCCACATCCCCCAGATCGCGGCGGAAACGGTCCTTGTCCAGTTTCTTGCGCGTGGCGGCGTCCCATAAGCGGCAGGTGTCCGGCGAAATCTCGTCCGCCAGTATGATCGAACCCTTATACCTGCCGAATTCGAGCTTGAAGTCGACCAGTATCAGTCCGGCATCGGCAAAAATCTTTTGAAGTGCCTTATTAATGGAAAACGCCATTTCCGATATGGTTTTCATCTCCTGTGCGGTTGCAAGCTCCAACGCCGCAATATGATAGTCGTTGATGAGCGGGTCGCCCAGTTCGTCGTTCTTGTAGCAAAACTCCAGCACGGTCACGGGAAGGTCCTTTCCCTCCTCGACGCCCAGACGCTTGGAAAAACTGCCGGCGGCGATGTTGCGGATGATCACCTCCACGGGTACAATCTCTACCTTTTTCACATCGGTCTCGCGGTCGGACAGCTCCTTGACATAGTGCGTGGGAATACCCTGTTTTTCAAGCAGCCTGAATATGTGGTTGGACATCCTGTTATTCACGACGCCTTTATTTGCAATGCTCCCCTTTTTCAACCCGTTGAACGCGGTCGCATCATCCTTGTATTCGATGCGCAGCACATCGGGATTGTCCGTACCGTATACCTTTTTTGCCTTGCCTTCATAGAGCATTTCTCTCTTTTCCATGTTCTCCTCCATGTGATTAAACCTATGCAGGACTTTCATTAAGTTGAAAGTCCTGTACAAAACCAGAATAGACCGTCGACTTCGCCTTTGTCAATCAAAAAAACTTTTGACGAAGCCGCGATTTTAGTATACCATACATAGGGACCTTTTTAAATGGCCGGGCCACTTTTTTCGGGCGTTTCAACAGGGGACGCAAACTTATCCCCTGGAGAAGCGTTAGTTTTGTTTGTTTCCTAGAATCTAACGCCCGCCATTACCCTTAATCATGAAGGAGGCGTTGTATCATGCCTACTGCGGCCATTGTGGGGATCAACTGGGGTGACGAAGGAAAGGGGCGCATGGTTGACCTGTTCGCAAGCGATTATGATGTGGTCGTCCGCTATCAGGGCGGCAACAATGCGGGCCATACCGTCGTCAACCAGCACGGAAAATTTGCGCTGAATCTCATTCCTTCGGGTATCTTCAACGCCGGTGTGCGCAATGTACTGGGCAACGGTGTGGTCATCGACCTCGAGCACCTCTTTAACGAGGTCGGACGCATCCGCAACGCCGGAATTCCCATCACGCCCGAAAACTTCATCATCAGCCAGCGCGCCATCATCTGCTTCCCGTTCCACCGCGACCAGGACGTGTTTGAGGAAGAACGCCTCAAGGGTGCGAAATACGGGTCTACGCGCCGCGGCATCGCGCCTGTTTATGGGGACAAGTATCTCAAAAAAGGCATACAAATGGGCGAGCTTCTGCTTGACGACGATTATCTGAAGGCCAGGCTCGAGCGCCTGCTGGAGTGGAAAAACCTCGTCATCCAATGCATGTACGACAAACCGCCCTACACCGTTGAAGATATGCTCGCTTGGCTTCGGACCTATGGCGATCCGTTCAAAGAATACATACACGATGTGCAAAGCCTGCTCGTAGAGGCAAAGCGTTTGAATAAACACATACTGTTCGAAGCGCAATTGGGCGCCCTGCGGGACGTCGACTATGGCATCTACCCCTATACCTCGTCCTCGTCGCCGCTGGCGTCTTACGCCCCCATCGGTTCCGGCGCGCCCAGCCTGCGCGTGGACGAAGTGGTGGGTATCGTAAAAGCCTATTCCACCTGCGTGGGCGAAGGCCCGTTCGTCGTGGAAATGTTCGGGGAAGACGCCGAGCGGCTGCGTGAAGCGGGCGCCGAATACGGCGCGGCAACCGGCCGGCCAAGGCGCGTGGGGCCTTTCGACGCCGTGGCCTCGCGCTACGGCGTACAGGTGCAGGGAGCGACCACCCTCGCGCTGACAAAGCTCGACGTGCTTTCCTATATGGAAACCATCCCCGTCTGCACCGCATATAACATCGACGGAAAAATAACGCGGGATTTCCCCTTCGCGCCGCTGTTAAGCGGGGCAAAACCGGTGATCGAAACCATGCCGGGCTGGGGCGTCGACATCTCGAATGCGCGCAGGTGGGAGGATCTTCCCAAAGAGGCGCAGCGATACGTCGAGTTCGCGCAGGATGAAATGGCGTGCGGCATCGGCTACGTTTCGGTCGGACCCGACCGCGACGCCATCATAAGGAGGTAGCAGGATTGTCCGGTTACCAAAGCCCCTTTGAAGGGCGCTACGCTTCCCCGGAAATGAAAGATCTGTTCTCGGCCACGGAGCGCATCCGCACCTGGCGCAGGCTCTGGATCGCGCTGGCCGAGGCCGAGCAGGAGCTCGGGCTGAATATTACGGATGAACAGATCGCTGAACTCAGGGCGCATACCGAAGACATCAACTTCGGGGACGCCGCCAAAAAAGAACGCGAGATACGCCACGACGTCATGGCGCACGTGTACGCG
>JBMOLJ010000115.1:0-29144 GCA_049324235.1 Bacillota bacterium | reverse complement strand
CGTGTAACCTCTTTTCAGGTCACACAGCTCTTAGCTTCTCGTCCTTTTTAACTCAAATGACTTCTCTGGCTTCTTCTTCTTGTCCTTACCTTCGTTTCAGGTGTACTGTATAGTTTTCAAACTGCTTATCCGCCTTCCGGCTGCCGCCCTCCAGGCGACTTTATTATCTTACCAATACACGCCCTCTTTGTCAACCACTATTCATGTTCTTACCTGTCAAATTTTGCAATATACTGCATGCAAAAAACGGTTTGCAATGCAGCTTATGCTCAACTTCCATTATAGGTGCTGATTCCTTCACTATTATAAATATATTGTTCTCCCTCATTTTATAAATTAAACCCGTCGGCTGACGGGTTTAATAAAAAGTCTTGCGGGATCAGATTTCGGTTTTCCACAGGCCATGCAGGTTGCAATACTCGTACACAATAGCCGGTCCTTCCGCGATAATAAACTCTGCAGCAGGAGCATCGCCGGGATTGAGCGAAACACGCTGCATGCGGTTGTCCTGCGATACGGCAATCCACTGAATATAGTGTTCGGGCAGCATAGGATGCGGCATACTGCCTACCTGAACGGTCAGTTTTGTTCCTTCCCTGGTGGCTGCGGGCACGTGTTTTTCTTTTGACGCGTCTGTCGTGTTTGCAACAAGAAGCTCCATGGGCTGGCCGCAGCATACCAGCTCCCCCCCGCCCTCGTGGATCAATCCTACGATATTCCCGCAAACATTACACCTGAAAAACTTTTTTTCATACGCCATGCTTCATGACCTCCCTGCTATCAAAGTAGATGCGCTTTTGAGCGATAATTTATTCTACCAAATTACTATGCATTATACAACCATACAGTATGCAAACCGGAAATAAATTTTTTCACAGCCCGTGAATAAGCGTTTGACGCAATACTTTTGTAATCACATATGTCATAAGCCAGCAAAAAGGCATGCCCAACCTGCTTCAACGCAAAGAATGCAACACTTTTGTAATGATTTTGGTTGTCAAATCTAGCTTAAAGTAGTATAATGTTACAAATAGCAAAGTGGAAATCGTTAAAAATCAATATTTGATATTGCAAATCAAGTTAGGAGGTGTTTCATGAAAAAAGCCGACGATTCTCAACACCTTGGAAAAAGAAACATGAAAACTTCTTCTGCTGGTCACAGGGCATTGTTTTACAAAAGCGCCAGAGCAGCAGGTGCAATAGCCGTTTCGTTGTGTTTGCTCAGCGGTCCCGTTGTTTCGGCCGCTGCTGAAACATCCGACGATACCGAAACCTCCACGCAGGATACCTCCTCTTTAGGTTTTTTCGAGTATACGTCAAACGTTACCGATGCGGTATCTTTGATGATGCAGCTCTCAGGCGAAGATATCGTACTCGATACGTTTAAAAGCGCTATGAATTCGGATGGCACGTCCACAACCGATTCTCCGGAAACGAAGTCAAAAGAGAATCAGGGCCTCTTACCCGGCGTTCATTCTGCGGACGTTGCCAAAATGCAGCAAAGGCTTATGGATCTTGACTATATGGAGCCCGACGAGCCAACCGACTTTTACGGACCTCAGACAGAGTATTCCCTGCAGTTGTTCCAACGTGAACACAATCTCCAAGTCGACGGTATCGCCGGCGCCTCCACGCTGGATTTGCTTTATTCTGAGAAAGCAAAACCGTACACCGTGTATCTGGAGGCACAGGGTACAGACGTTGAATTGCTCCAGGAGCGCTTAGGCGAACTCGGATACTTTTTAGGCTCCCCCACCGGGTATTTCGGGCCGGAAACCGAAAAAGCAGTGAAGGCGTTCCAGGAACGCAACGGACTTTTCGTCGACGGTAAGGTCGGTACCATGACGCGTGAAGCGTTGTTCTCGGAAAGCGCAAAGGCCGCACCCAAACCGGAACCGACGCCTACCCCCACCAGCAAGGCCAGCAGCAGCAGCGGGAAAAAGACAAGTACCAGCAATAACAACAGCGGTAAGAAGACGAGCACCGGCAGTAGTAGCGGCAATAAAACCAGTAGCAGCAGCCATAGTTCTTCGACGACCAGGGTTCCGAATCCGGGCAGCGTTTCGGCATTACTGTCAGTTGCACAGAGCCAGCTTGGCAAACCGTATGTGCGCGGCGGTAAAGGCCCGAACACTTTCGACTGTTCCGGCTTAGTATATTACGCCCTCAATCAGAGCGGCAAAAGCATCGGGTATATGACTTCCGGCGGCTGGGCCAACAGCTCCTATCCCCGCGTTAATAAGATGAGCGAGCTTAGGGCGGGCGATATAATATGCTTCCGCGGCCATGTGGCCATTTATATAGGTGGCGGCATGATGATAGACGCTTCTTCCAGCAAAGGTGAAGTAGTAAGACGCTCGTGCACTGGATCGTGGGCCCAGCGCAACTTCATCTGCGGCCGGCGCGTGCTGTAGAATCCTATGCAGCGTAAAGGCCTTTGACTTAAAATAGTCAAAGGCCTTTTTTCGGTTCTAAAATAAATGTTGGGGTGAGGGAAAAAAAGCAGAGCATTTTATCTGTACATCTTGTAAAGTGTAATTGACCAAAATAAACACGCAAGATGGTGAACAGAAAAATGCTCCAAACTGATTTTACTAAAGAACTGCTGGATTTAAAAGAGGTGGAGATAACAAATCTGCAAGTATTTGATAACCTCATAAAACTGCAGATGGAATATCCCCAACGTGCCCATCCATGTCCTGCGTGCGGATACGTGACCTCCATCGTTGTCATTTACGGGTGCGTACGGATTCTGGCGCCTTCCGTTTTCCTGGGTATAAGATTTGACGCCGGGTATGTCCCTTTATCCGTACGGACTGTCTGGGACAATAATTGAAGCAAAACACATACGGCAAAGAATTCAGAAGGCCGGCGATCGGAATCAGGCTGGAACCGGGGAGCCTCTTTTGGAGTTCCCGCGCTCAATACCATCCCTTCCTCAGGACAGATGTATCCTTTTTAGAATACGTTTGATAACGATTTTCGAAAAAGCGTATTGAAAGAGAAGCAAAAGACCTCCCCCAAATAGAATCAGCATCCAAATCATTCCCATAGTAACATCAAAGGGCAGGTTAAGCATCGCCTTTACCTGCGCGCAAATGGTGCCTTCGTTCAAAGCCAGCGCAGCGGCGCATACACATAGAACGAACAGGATAGCCGATGAGATCCTGTTGACGCACATTGTACGCCGGACGGCTTCCTCCCTGGTCGCGTTACGAAGTATGCAGCTTCTGGCGGCAACAGCGCATACGGCAATGCCTACCAGGCTGTTGAACGGGAAACCCCATAAAAAAGCCGTAGACCATGACCGAATAAAAAATCTGAACCGCTATCAGAACCGGCAGCGGAAGTTCAAATAATCTGAAAATGAATTTTCGCAAAAGTGTACAGTCCAATACAATACCCGTCACAAATCCAGCGAGTGCCAGGAGCGCCAGTCTGCCATCGTCTCCTATAAAGGGAATGCTGCCCCACCAAAAAAGGAGCATCAGGGCGGCGGGCGCCAGCGCGCCTGTAACAACGAGTGAAATAGCTTTATCCGAATTTTTCATAGTCCTTCCGCCTTTTTGTGCACATTACCAAGCCATTTCATAGTAATACCAGTGGATCGCATATTTTTTCGCTTACGGCTCAATCACCGCTTATTCATGAACCTGCCATCCGCCGTCGACGAGGATATCCTGCCCTGTTATGCCCGAGGCATGCTCAGACGCCAGGAAAAGGACGGTGTCCACCACCTCCTGTATTTCGATGAACCTCCCCGCGGGCACCCTGCCGTAAAGCCATTTCGTAAAGTCTTTCCTCTCAAGGTTATGCGCGCTCATCGGCGTGAGCACATAGCCGGGAGAGACTGCATTTACATTGATGTTGTCCTTTGCGTACGCTACCGCAAAGCTCCTGGTCATTGCCAGAATGCCCGCCTTGGTAACGTCGTATATCGTGTGGTTTCCGTCGGCCTGATATGCCCTGATCGAGGAAAAATTGATGATCCTTCCCCCGCCCTGCCGCCGCATGATCTTACAGGCTTCCTTGGAAACAAAAAAAGAAGCTTTGAGATTTACGCTGTTCAAAAGATCCCATTCTTCTTCGGTTATGTCTTCGATAGGCGTCCTGTTTGCCAGACCGGCGCAGTTTGCGAGGATATCGATCCCGCCGAAGTGCCGGTCGATTTCTTTGATGGTTGCTTCTATGTTTGCCAGCTTTTTAACGTCGCAATGGTAAAACACGCACTCCGATGCTTTGCTCACTTCCCTCGCGGTTTCATCGCCTTCGGCCTGCTTGATGTCTATGATGGCTATCTTCGATCCCAGTTTGGAAAGAGAAAGCGCAAGCTGTCTGCCGATTCCGTTCGCTCCACCGGTAATAACGCTTACTTTTCCTTTAAACTGCATTGTACTGCTTCTCCTTTGTTAAACAGATTTGAATTATTGTGAAATGGCATCCTTCATTGCTCATATTCAAGCAAAAGCCCGGCCGTAGCCGTATCGGTAATCAATACATTGATGAAATTCCCGTTCAGTGCCCCAACAATGGGCCTGACCTTATATTCCCCGTAAGCAACCCCGACGCGCAGGCCGATTTTTTTAAAATCGGCCACGGGAATGCTCATCACGCGCGCATCAAACTGCTCGTCCACAATGTCGCCTTCCATATTGAAAAACCGCATAACGACATCGCCCACGCCCTGTTTGTCCCGTAACATATAAAAATCGGGCATTTTTAAATATCCGGCCTCTACCAGCAGATTATCCTCCTGCAACGCCCCGACCGTTACCAGCGCGATATTCAGGCTGGAATACATTGCGTAAATATCGCTTACCTGGCTTTCTTCCTTGACGAGCTTTGCAAAACCGGGATTGTCAACGATAGCGGGAGCAAAAAGGACATACGCTTCGCCGCCAAAAATATTGGCAAGCTTTACCGTGTTCATATCGGGGCGGAGCGATATATTGTTGGTATTCATGCCTCCCATAATCTGGATAACCTTAATGTCATGCTTTTCGCCTGAAGCGGGCGTATCACGCAATATTTTTGCAATCGTCGTGCTGCTCGCAACGCCTATTTTCCAGCCTTCCTGCACAACGCTTTTCAGGTATTTGATACACGCAGAGCTTATATCGCTGTTATCGACAACCACGGCTTCTTTCAGGCCGAATTTAACTTCCAATTCGCTTTCAAGTTTCGCATTGGACAGGTCACGCACTTTAATCTCAACGATCCCCTCCGCCAGGGCCTGCTTTAACAGCCTGTTTACCCGCTGCCGCGACATGCCGAACTTGTCTGCGACCTGCTGCTGGTTATAACCGAAACTATAGTAATAATGCGCCACTTTGATCATGTCCCGACGGCTAAACGGCATCAGCAACCTCCATAAATAAGTGTACGGGGCTTTAATTCCGGCATCCCCCTTTTCACATTTTACCAGCAAACGGCCCATTGTCAACGTTCATGCCATTTTGTGGCGTATATACAAATACAGCGAAAAAGCTCCGGCAAACATATTGCCGGAGCTTTTTGCACCATATGGAACCTAGCATCTATTTCGACGTGCCGGGACGCATCATATGCCGTTTACGCATGGATTAAAAGCTCTGCCGGATTGCTTTGTTTTGCGTTTGCACCACTCTCAGGAGTTCCTCAAACGAGTCTGAGGCCAGCTCATAGACGAGAAATTGAGGCTGCACGGCATCAATCACTTTTTTGATGTTCGGATGTTCAAACGGCTTATGGCTGTCCATTTTACACACATGCCGCATTGCTGCAATGAGCCGGTCGTCAAAGCTATCACGCGGATCGAACGTATCGTTGCGCAGCGCTTCACGCACAGATTCGTCCGTGATCGAGCTGTTAAGATGGATCGCCCTGATGTGTTGCTTCACTGTATCCAGGCTATCCAGTACGCCAAGGATATAGGGCACGGCTTCCTGTTCGCTTTTTAACTGCATGTTCGTGTTCATCAGATGCCCGATATCCAGCACCAGTCCCTTATCGGGATAATCCACGCCATCAAGCAGTCTTTCCGTCATATGTTTATTGAGAAAAGTAAGGCCCGGGAACCAATGGTTTTCAAACAGCAGCGTATACCGGATGTTCAGGCCGCGTAGTATTTCGTTCATCAGCCCTATAAAGCTCTCGATGACTTCCCCGTCACTATACGGAAAGGAGTGGGAGTAAGTGTCTTCCACTGTAATATGGGTGACATGGAAAACAACATATTGTACGCCCATATCGGATGCGTCCCTTAAATCGCGCCGGTAGTTTTCGAGCCACTCGTCTTTTGATTTCGCCCTGTAGTATTGGAAGCAGTTTTCCTCATTGCCAAAATGCCGCAGCAGCGCTTCCCTGTCCGATTTCCAGAAATCCAGCCACATGGGATAAAAGACCAGATGCCTGCCGATGACTTTCCCTGGCGGAATCGGATTAGGCTGCGGGTTCTGCCATTTCATCAGCTCCAGGCCGTGCAGGCCGTTGTCGGCAAGAAAGCTTTCAATCTTTCCCGTATCATGATCGAATTTGTTCAGGCACCATGCATCATCGGAGATACTCAACAGCTTTAACATTCTTCACCTCACGGCTTGGCGTAGACAGCCGGTGAAAACGCGCCGGTTACCTTCGTTTTCCCCACCATGCGGTACGCCCGCACCTTATAGTAATAATATTTCCCTGTTCTCAGGCCGGTGTTTGTATATGCGGTGGCTGTGGTCGTTTTCAGCAGAGCGTACGAGCCCGCCGACGATGCCGCCCTGTATACGTCATACCCGCTCGCGCCGGCAACCGCCGACCAGCTCGCCCTGATGCTGGTCGAACTTGCCCGCTTTGCCGCCACATTCTGCGGCAAAGCGGGTACCGGTGTTGCAGAAACGGCGGCGGTCAGGCTGCCGTAGACCCGCGATGTACCGGCCACCGTATACGCCATGACTTTATAGTAATAGGCCGTCCCCGTTATAAGGCTGCCGTTCGTGAAGCTGTTCGCCGCCACACTGCGCGCTATCAGGGCATATGGCTGCCCCTTTGTCGCCCTGTACACCGAATAACCGCTCGCGCCCGGCACCGCTGTCCAGGTAAGCTTAATGCTGTTATAGGATTGCGACGAGGCTTTTAAATTCGCGGGTGTTGCCGGAACCGGCTTGGCGGATACGGCGGCGGTCAGGCTGCCGTAGACCGGCGCACCGTCCACCATCGTGTAGGCCATCACCTTATAATAGTAGGCCGTTCCTGTGGTCAGACCCGTATTTGTATAGCTGTTTGACGCGGCGGTTACGATACGGGAATACTGTCCGTCGGCCGATGCGGCCCTATACACTCTGTAGCCGCTTGCGCCCGTCACCGCGTCCCAGGTAAGCTTGATGGCGTTATACCCGGCCGATGCGGCTTTGAAATTGGCCGGCGTATTCGGCAGCGGCGTAGCCGAGGCCGCCTCGCTGAGGGGACCGTAGAGCGTAGCTCCGCCCGACGTCACGTACGCCTTCACCTTGAAATAATAGGGCGCGCCGGTCTTGAGTCCGGTGCAGGTATAGCTGCTTGCCGCGGTGCTCACGACCCGGGAATACGGCCCGCCGGCCGATTCCGCCCTGTAAACCGAATAACCGGCCGCGCCAGGCACCGCTGTCCAGGACACCTTCACGCTGTTATAGGAAGCCGAAACCGCCGTCGGCGCGGGCGTGCTGGACATATCGGGGAGTGTCGGCGGTGAAACGCCCAGCGTACTGAACGTGATGCCGTTATAGTAGAAATCGAGGATCTCGGTATAGGTTTTGCCCTCGCCGGCCATCTGCTGCGCGCCGCGCTGGCTCATGCCCACCCCATGGCCGTAACGCACGTTGGAAAGTGTCGTGGTGCCGTCAGTGTTGTCCTGTATCCTGAACGCGCTGTAGGAGGAGCTGATGTCCAATGCCCTTTTCAGGTCTGTATCCGTGAATATAACGCGTTTGGGTTCGGCCTCGGCGTCAAAGAGCACGTCGCAATATAAATTCTCAAAAACAACGGTCACTTCGGGAACGCCGTCAGGGGCCTGCCCCTTGATTCCGGCTGTGCTTACAACATACCTTCCCGATCCTGTGCCGAACTGTTTTTCCACCAGCATGTCCTGAATTTTCTGGTTGTCGTCCCCCCCTGTCGGGGAGTGCAGATCCGTGTTGACGGCCGTGTTTTTCCAGAATCTGTTCTTACAGTATGTATCGTCATAAGCATCCGCCTTCACGACCGTATAGCCGAATTCAGACGATGCGATTCCCGTCCAGCCTCTTGCGTTCAGCGTTTCCCCGCCGTTCCAGGCTGAATAGTATGCTTCAAACACGCTTCCATTATATTTCATCACCTGCCGGTCCGTAGCATTTACAATAGCCCTCATGGCATTGTATGTACTTGTGAGGGCGCCTGACGAGTCCACGCCCGGAACGCCTTTGTACACCTGTGAGCTTGCCGTGTCCCCCAGATGCCATGTCGCGCTCGGGCCTGCCATTGCCTTTTTGACCCCAAAATTCCGCGCGCAGACCGCCTGCGCCTTGAGCGCTTCGATAGGATAGTCTGAGTTCATTTCATACGGGAATACGCCTAACACGTAATCTTCAACGTATACGTGGTTCACCGCGCACAGCCCGTCGTTGACCGAAAACTCGATGTTGCCGTAATAGTTCGTGCGCGTATTATGCGTGGGGCTGTAGGGAAAAACGATGAAGTTCGCATCCCCGTTGCCGGTTGCCCGCACTATGGTGATTTTCGGTCCCGTATACATCACCGTTTCGCCGTATAAAAGCTGCACGCTGCTTCCCGACATATGCACCTTGTACTCTGTATCCAGAAGCTGTACCACCGGCGCCTCGGCAATGTAGTACTGTCCGTGCGGTATCACGCGGATATCCGGCGTCTGCCCCGACGGCGATATGCGCACCTTGATGATCCCGTCAAATTCCGCTGCATAGGCTGATTGGGGCGGCAGTATGACCCAACCGCCCGCCAACAGCAGCAAGGCTAAAAAAACCGTTATTACCCGTTTTGCCATACAGCCTCTCCTATCCCCACCGTCCCTGTCCGGCAGCATATGAAGGCACAAGCGGATAACACGCAGTTTTCAGCCGTCAGCCTTCGTTGACGTTATATATCTGTCCATTCAAGTGTAATCAGATGATAAGCCTCCGGGATTTGTTGCCGATGATGCCCATATTTACATTATACGCACAATCGCCCTGAAAAGCAAAGAAGCAGGGGCGCAAAAACGCGCTCCCTGCCTGACATAGTTTACAAAGTGTGTTAATTTTTACCGCCATTCGTTTCCTGCGCAGGCATTTCGCGCACTTTATTCCGTTTTTGCCTGGTTATGATGAAGGCCAGTGCGAGAAGCAGCGCCGCAAAACCGAGCTGGATCAGATAGCAGACGATTATCGGCCACAGGTTCCCTCTGTTGAAAGATGCGATGCTGCCGATCATATCGTTCGCCCTCACAAACCAGTAAGCCGGCAGAAAGCTTGCGATAGCCTTGACGGTACTGCCCAGAAGATACTGTGGTACGAACACGCCGCTCAAAAAGCTCATGCCCAGTGCAACCGTATTCGCGGCGGCGTTCTGCGCATTCCTGTTCTTTACTACGTTCCCCAGCAGGAAGCTCAGACTCAGGGCAACAAGCATGAATACAAACAGGTTTATGCCAAAGAGCAGGCCGTTGGTCGAGAAAAGCCTTTCGCCGAACATGAAAAACGCGCATAGAAGAACAATGACGCATACCGTGGCTGCAAAAACCATATTCGCAAGAAAGCTCTGCATATTTATGCTATTTTGACTGAGCGGCGAACACAGGTTGCGCATTTTCAGATCGGTCTTGTTCGTGACCAGCATGAACGCGGAAACGCCCAGTATGAAAATCGCAAGGATTGAGTAGGCGCTAAAATTAAAGAAACTGGCGATGTACGAATCCCCTGCCGCGTCGTTTGCTTTGGTTTGGACGTTTACTTGTACCTCGGCGGAAAGATTTTTATCCACCTTTTCAACGAGCGCCGCCTGTGATATGCCGCTGACATTACGCATATACAGGCGGGCCGTATTCAGGTAATTATCGATGAGAAGGTCCGTATACATTGCGGCCGTAGAACCGGGAACGGCTGTTTTCTCAAGTACGGTTTTCCCCCCCGACATAATGGCGTCCGTAAAGCCTGCCGGAATTTCCAGAATATACTCCGCTTTTCTGAAGAACAGCGCATCCTGCAGCGCTTCCGGCTCGTCCTTCACTTGCACGATTTCCGACCTTTGGGCGAGGAACGCGGTGAGTCCTTGGACAAGCTCCGAATCCCGGTCGTGATTGATGACGGCGATCCTGCTTTTCGTCTCGGTAAAATCCGTGGCCGCGGGATTCGTGCCGGACGTCGTCATAAAAACGGAAATAGCGATGAAAATCACCATATAGATGGATAACAGGGGCAGGTTCTTTTTGATGACTTTGAAAAACACTTTAAATACTTGCATATTTCTGCCTCCTCAGCACCATACAGGTCAGTATGCAGAACACGGCTGAAAATGCGCACAGGAGAACGATGTTCACGAAGTACCGTGAAAGCCCGTCATAATAATAAAGTGAATAGAACGCGTCGGTAATCAGGTTCACGGGGTTTAAATAGCCCAGCACCGGCACGTTTTCCTGAACGACGTACTTCATCTGTGCGCCCATCATGCCCGCGAGGAAGCTGCAGAACATCGTTACCGATATAACCACCGCATACTTAATCCCTTCGCCTTTTTTAACCACCGAACTGACGAACGTGCCGAAAAACATGCCCGTGATACAACCTACAGCGCAGGTCAGGATAACGAGTCCCGTTTTGGCGCCGAAATTGATGCCCAGCACGAATATCACGAACGCCAGCACCAGCAATATGATGATGAACTGCAAAAAAGCCGCTGCCGAGAGCGAATACAGGAACACCTTGAACTTGCGCACCGGCGCAAGGTTTATCCTTGCCGCCAGGGGCGACAAATTGGCCTGTATTTTTATGACCTCCTGCACGCCCACCGTGGCTGCGAACATGCACGTCATCGCGAGCAGCGTATAGAAATAGATGACCGTAGTATCCGGTTCGTTCCCGGGGGCTTCGGCAATATACGCGGTGCGGCCTGAAAGATCGGCCAGCAGGGTCTCGTGCGCCATGCCCGGATTGTCCTTCATGATCTGCGTTATCGTGGACGATGACTGCAGATAGCTGTCCAGAAACGCCTTGATGATCGTCTGGTTGAACCCTGAACCGCTTACGCTAAGCTTGATCGTATCGTCGTAATAGATGTATCCCGCAACGTCTCCGTTTTCCAGCATTTTTACCGCCGTTTTTTTATCGGTCATAGTGGCGTTAAAAATATCGTCTTTTGATGGTTTGCCGTCAATATCGGAAACAGAGCTGAGCGCAAAATAAAACGGCGTTCCGCTTTCAATGTGCGCATCGTTTACGACGGCAACATTGACTTTTTCAAATTGCTCCGCGCTTCCGAGATTGCTGAAGGCAAGATAAAAAAACGTTGCAAGGGCTATGGGATACAGGAGCGTCCAGAATATAACCTCTTTTGTCCGTATCAATGATTTGAAATTATTCAAAAAAACATGCCCAAACACTGCTTGCTCACCTCTAATCCCTTAAATTCTTGCCTGTGATCTCGAGAAACACGTCGTTGAGCGTCGGCAGTTCCGAATACACCTTTACGACCTCAATATCTTTGGATTTCAGATAATCCAATAGCAGCAGCAGGTTGTTTTCCCCGCGCCGCGATGTGACCGTCAGTATCCCGCCGGAAAAATCGGCGGAGATGATCGAAGGCATGCTTCTCACATCCGCGATGAAGCTATCGCCGGCATGTACTGTTTCAATGGTGATTTTCTCGCCGATGCTTATCTTATTTTTCAGTTCATTGTTGGTCCCCGAGGCGATGATTTTGCCCCTGTCCATGATCGCGATCCTGCTGCAGATCTGCTCGACCTCTTCCATATAGTGCGATGTGTACAGTACGGTCGCGCCCCCTGCATTGAGATGCAGGATGCCTTCGAGAATATTGTTCCTGCTCTGCGGGTCGACCGCGACGGTAGGCTCATCGAGTATGATGAGCTTTGGCTTGTGCGCGATGCCGCATGCGATGTTCAGCCGCCGAAGAAGCCCCCCGCTCAGCTTTTTGGGGTAGAATTTCCTGAAATCCCCCAGCCCCGTGAACTCTACCGCCTCGTCCACTAATGCCCTGCGCGCCTTTTTATCGATCACGTACAGTCCGCAGAAATAGTCGATGTTTTCCACCACGGTCAGCTCGTCGAATACCGCGACGTTCTGCATCACGATGCCGATATTGCGCTTGATGTCGTAAGCGTCGGGCTGCATCGGCCTGTCAAAAAGCTTGATGTTGCCTGCCTCATACTTGAGGAGGGAAAGCATGCAGTTTATCGCGGTGGTCTTGCCTGAGCCGTTGGGGCCGAGCAGACCGAATACCTCGCCCTCGTCAATATGCAGGCTGAAATCATCGAGCGCGGTCAGGTCTCCGTACCGCTTGGTCAAATTGCATATGTTTACAACCATATCGGGCCCTCCGTCAAAAGCTTACTAAGACGATAATAAACCAGATTATATATGCATTACAAGATAAAAGTACGTAAAGGCACTTTGGAATAAGCAAAAACAGAAGCTATTCCTTCCGGTTGCGGCGGCATAGCTCTGGAAATCCTGCGGAAGGTATGCTATAATGGCAAACGGCATATGAAATGTGCGCTTGTAGCTCAGGGGATAGAGCGTTCGACTCCGACTCGAGAGGCCGCAGGTTCAAATCCTGCCAGGCGCACCAGCACGTCGGAGCAAACTCCGCTCCGATCAAAATCCCCAATCGCTTTGCGATTGGGGATTTTCGTTTTGCTCCGTTGCTCCTCCTTTTCCCTGAACGAATCTCCCGCTGAACATGGGACCCCGCAAAGCCGCAAGGCAAGCCGCAGCCGCTTACGCCGGTGCAATAAATAACTGTTTAAAAGTGTAGTTATATATTGCTATTGGTTACACCTGCGGAGATGCTTTGTATGAATGTATACTAAAGCATTTGCTGCACATACCAAAGTAAGGTATAATATCGCTGTACGTATTTACTCTGAAGCAACAGGCAAGAGCTTTCTTAATGCAGTCTAGTCGTTTGCGATAATCCGTCCGCCCCCCCCAAAGGGCATCCAGGCAAACCAAATACACCTGTATGCAACGGTGGCGCAACCCTGTAACCCCTATAGGGCTGTTTCGTCTGCAATGAGAAAGGAACCTGTCATGGAACAGAAAAATGGAATAACACCATCGGATGCGGGGCATTGGAAAAGGAGCTTTCTGGTGCTTGTGTCCGGACAAACCATATCTTTGATCGGGAGCTCCGCCGTACAATTCGCCCTGATCTGGTGGATCGCCAGCGAGACCTCATCCGCCCTGATGCTTTCGCTCGCAGGCTTGCTCGCATTCCTGCCGCAGCTTATATTGGGCCCGTTCGCCGGCGTATGGATCGACCGGCTCAAACGAAAAAACGTCATTATCGGCGCAGACCTTTTCATTGCGTCAATGGCAGGCGTTTTTGCCCTGCTGTTCCTGTTTAGCACGCCGCCGTATTGGGCGGCATGCGTGGTGCTGGGCGTTCGCGCCGTCGGCAATGTATTCCACACGCCGGCAATTCAGGCGGCAGTGCCCATGCTCGTTCCAAAAGAACAGCTCGTGCGCGCAAACGGCTGGAGCCAGTTCATGCAGTCGGGCGCATTCATGCTTGGCCCTGTTCTGGGGGCGGTGCTGTATGCCGCGCTTCCGCTTCCCGTCATCATGCTTACGGACGTAGCCGGTGCAATTATTGCCAGCATCTGCGTGGCAATCATCCGGATTCCCGATCCGCCACGGGAAAAACAAAAAACCCCCAATGTATTCCGGGAGATGAAAGAGGGCGCGGCCGTCCTGCTCAGGGACAGGCGTCTTTGTATCGTTACGCTCGCCTCGATGCTGTGTATGGTTTTCTATCTGCCGCTCGGCACGCTCTATCCCCTGATGGTGAGCGAGCATCTTTCAGGCACGGCATGGCACTTGAGCATTGTTGAATTCGTCTTTGCGGGCGGCATGATGCTCTCCGCCGCGATCATCAGCGCACGCGGAGAGATCAGGAACAAATTCCGCGTCATTCATATCGCGCTGATCGGATTTGGGATAACAAACCTGTTGTGCGGTGTGCTGCCCGCCGACCTCTCCTTATTCTGGGTGTTTGTTATACTCTGCGCCCTGATGGGCGCAGGCGGGAATCTGTACAGCATACCCTATACCTCTTACCTGCAGCAGACCATCCCGCCCGAAACACAGGGCCGGGCATTCTCGCTCGTAGCCAGCCTGATGTGCCTGGCCATGCCCGTAGGCCTGATGCTTGCAGGCCCGTTCGCAGAAACCTATGGCGTGGCCCAATGGTTCTTCATATCCGGTATCGCCATGATCATCATTATGCTTATCAGCGCGGCGGTAACTTCGCAGGGGAAAAGCGGCGTGTAATCATCTCAGCAACCTAAGTCAAGTTTTTTCATCCTCCATGCGCTATGCTCGTTACAAAGGCGGTGAGAAAATGATTGAGGCTGAAATCGTGGCGGCTGTGCAGCGTATGCAGGAGCACATCGACGCCCATCTTTGCAAAAAAATCACGTTAAAGGAACTGGCCACCGCAGCAGGCTACTCGCCATGGCCGGTCGATGCTCCTGCTGCCTTTTACTTATTATACCAGAATCCCGCTCCAAAAAAGCGGCGGCCTCCCTTAATTTCCGCCGTTGCCGCCAGACCGGTTTGGCCTGTGGCCGTATGCACCCATACGGTCACAGGCCTTCACCGTTGGTTCCCGCACAGAATCCGCTTGCCTGCGCAACAAACGCCTCTATGAGCTCCGCGGGATCGCCGTCGAGTACACGGGCGATCACCTTGGTCTGTGTGGTAAACATGACGCGCGCAAAGAATACGTTCTCTACGCTGTCATAGATGCGTCCAGCGCTCATCGTGCCGTTTGCGCAGGTATGCGGGCTGTTTGCAACATAGCCAACCTTTCCGATAAACGGAAGCTCTGCCCGGATGGCTTCATCGTCGTAACAGTTTTCGGGTTCCTTCGTACATCTCAGCACGCGTCCGACAGCCAGCGGCTTCATACCGTAATAGTGCTGAACACCGGTGATGGTGATGTACCTCTCCTTCATGACCTATCCCTCCTTATCGCCCCCGTCTTTACATGCGTCGTTTCCTGTTCTGTCTGAATCTTGATTCTCCATGGAAGCTTTGAATATAAGAAAGTCCTCAATACTGTCGAATTCTATATTCATCCAGATCACTTTCATGAACGGGCACCTCCCATTGAACAAATACACCTCGTTCTGTATTTCCTATTCTACAAAACCAGGTGTACCGTTGTACGTACAATAAACGCACATTTGCTGAATTTTTTTATTTTTAGGGGTCCTGCAGTGTTGACCAATATAAAACCGGTACGCTTCGTACCGGTTTTATGAAGGGTCTTATGTTATTTCAGTTACTGTGCGTCCACCTTGGCCATATGCAGGATCAGGTCGAGCACCTTGTTGCTGTAACCCCACTCGTTGTCGTACCAGGAGATGAGCTTGACGAAGTTTTCGTTGAGCATGATGCCCGCCGTTGCGTCAAATACGGATGTTTCGCGGCAATGGATGAAGTCGGTGGAAACCACCGCATCCTCCGTGTAGCCCATGATGCCTTTCATCGGGCCTTCGGCAGCCTTCTTCACAGCGGCCTTGATATCGTCGTATGTCGTGCTCTTTTCAAGGCGGCAGGTGAGATCAACGACCGAAACGTCGGCTGTGGGAACCCTGAAAGCCATACCCGTCAGCTTGCCGGCCAGTGCGGGCATAACCTTGCCGACGGCCTTAGCAGCGCCTGTCGAGCTGGGTATGACGTTGAACGCCGCGCCGCGGCCGCCGCGCCAGTCCTTCTTGGAAGGGCTGTCTACGACCTTCTGCGTGCCTGTCGATGCGTGTACGGTGGTCATCAGGCCCTCTATGATACCGAATTCGTCATGAACGATTTTGGCCAGAGGCGCGAGGCAGTTGGTCGTGCAGGACGCGTTGCTGACAATGGTCAGATCCTTCGTATAGGCGTCCAGGTTCACGCCGCATACGAACATGGGCGCGTCGGGGGAAGGCGCGGTGATGCATACCTTTTTCGCCCCGCCCTTCAGGTGCGCGGAGGCCTTTTCGGACGCCGTGTATACGCCGGTTGATTCAACAATATACTCGGCTCCGCATGCGCCCCATGGAATATTGGCGGCGTCCATTTCATTGTAGACCGTAATCGCCTTGCCGTTTACGATCAGCTTGCCTTCCCCGCTGTCCAGCTCGCCGGGGAAACGGCCGTGTACGGTATCGTATTTGGCCATGTACACCATGTATTCAGGATCTATAAAAGGGTCGTTGATGCCGACGATCTCGACATCATATCCATGCTCAATTGCGGCTCTGAACACCATGCGGCCTATGCGTCCGAATCCGTTAATCCCAATCTTGACTGCCATTTTGATTCCCTCCTAAGCAAATATATAAAATTTGATTAAATTATCAGCGTATGCTTCTCGGGTACTCTCACGCTAAAAAAGATTCTAATGCTGTTAATAATATAACGATACCCTTTGTTTTGCAAGCGGTTAGACCAAAAATGTCAGATCAAGTTTTCGGGATTCAAAACCTGCAGGGGTTCGGGAACGAACCGTCCATCCTTGCGCACGAGCGTATCGTCAAACCAGATCTCTCCGCCGCCGTACTCCGGCGTCTGAATCAGAACCAGATCCCAATGGACGGCCGATTTGTTTCGGTTATCGGCGTTCTCATAGCAGTTTCCGGGGGTGATATGCACCGATCCGCTGATTTTTTCATCGAAAAGAATATCTTTCATTGGCCGGGTGATGTACGGATGTACGCCCAGCGCGAATTCGCCCAAATAACGCGCTCCCTCATCGGTATCCAGAATCTTGTTTAAGCGCGCATCATCGTTTGCGCTTGCCTCAACAATCCTGCCGTTTTCAAATTTGAACACGACGTTTTCATAGGTAAATCCCTGGTAAATCGAGGGCGTATTATAAGCGATGACGCCGTTTGCGCTATCGCGCACCGGCGCGGTATACACCTCGCCGTCCGGGATGTTCATTTCCCCCGCGCATTTCACGGCGGGAATCCCCTTGATCGAAAACGTCAGGTCCGTGCCCTTGCCTAGAATATGTACGCGGTCGGTACGATGCATCCATTCTATCAGATTATCCATTGCCTTGTCCATCTTTGAATAATCCAGATTGCACACGCTGAAATAAAAGTCTTCAAAAGCCGCGGTACTCATGCCGGCCATCTGCGCGATGGACGGCGTGGGATAGCGCAGGACAACCCATTTTGTCTTTTTCACCCGCAGTTCGGAATGTACCCGTTGCCCGTACAGCCTGGTATGCACCTGCATCTTCTCGGAGGGCACATCGGCGAATTCCGAGGAATTGTCGCCCCCGCGTATGCCGATATACGCCTGCATCTCCTGCATGCGCGCCACCGCATAATCCGCGCGGCTTTTTTCCAACTCCTCCGTTGTCCCAAGCAGCAGCTCGCGGTCGATACGCGCGAGCTTCACGCTGACAAACGGCAGGGCGCCTGCAGCGTATATTTCCTTTATCAGCGCGAGCACGAGTTCTTCGTGTCCGCCCGTGACTTCTATGAGTACCTTTTCGCCCGGTTTTACCGAGCAGGAATAGTGTACAAGGTTTTTAGCCAGCGTTTCAATCCTCGGATCCGTCATTTACGTGTTCCCTTCTCTTGCCGCGGAAAACCCCTTCGGGATTGTCCGCGGTTTTTCTATGTGGTTAAAATGCCGCTAAGGCGCCATTTCTTTGCTGCACACTCCGGGGTCCCTGCAAAGCGAAGCTTTGTAGGGATAAGGAGGAGCAACGTAGCGTGCGAGATTTCACGCTTCCGCGTGGAAGCGAGCGGAGCGAAGTTTGCTCCGACGTTCTGACGCGCATGTCGTCAGATTGGATTTAAAAGTGGGGGGTCGCAATCCCCCACGCCCCCTTGGGGATTTTTTATTCGCCTTCATCGAAACCGATGAAATCCCTGACGATATACAGGGGGCGCCCTTTAGCTTCCTCATATATGCGTCCTATATACGTTCCCATCATGCCCAGAACAATAAAGATCAATCCATTGAGCAAAAGCAGTGCAGCCACGGCGATGTTCCATGAGTCCATCGTCCCTGCAATCAGCACCAGGCACAGCGAAACGACCAGATAAACAAAAGCGCAGACTGACAGGAATATCCCGAAGCCTGTCGCCATTTTTATGGGCTTGACCGAAAACGACGTGATGCCGTCGCCTGCCAGCTTGAGCATGGCTTTGAGCGGATACTTGCTCTCGCCCGCAAACCGCTCCGCACGCACGAATTCGACCGGCGCCTGCCTGAACCCCACCCAACTCACCATGCCGCGCAAAAACCGGTTCTTTTCGGGCATGGCTTTGATGACCTCCACCACGCTCCTGTCCATCAGCCTGAAATCTCCGGTGTCCAGCGGTATGGGCTGACCGGTCATGGACCGCAGGATACGGTAGTACAAAAAGGCAGTCAGCTTTTTAAAAAGGCTCTCACCTTCCCGCTTCTTGCGTTTTCCGTACACAACGTCGTATCCTTCGCGCCACTTGGCGATCATTTCGGGGATGACTTCGGGCGGGTCCTGCAAGTCGCCGTCTATGATCACGACCGCGTCGCCTTTTGCATAGTCAAGGCCTGCCGAAACCGCTACCTGATGGCCGAAATTGCGCGAAAAGCCGATTGCCCGCACGCGCGGGTCGGCTGCCGCCAGCTCTTTTAATATGTCCATCGTTTTGTCACGGCTGCCGTCGTTCACGAATACGAGCTCATAGTCTTCGCCCTGGGCATCCATCACCTGCTTAAGGCGGTTATAGCTTTCCCTGATGACCGCCTCTTCATTATAGGCGGGTATGACAATGGAAATCAAAACACCGGCAGCATGTTTATCCATGGATACAATCCCCCTGTTCTCTGTATCTGCATTATATCATATTTTTTACCATAAATAGTAAATTATAACACGGTTTTCACAAACCGGACGCCCTTTGGGGGTAGGCAAAAATGATTTGTTTTAGGACAATCGTTGCAGTATAATGAAATATAGATTTTTTTGGGAGTGATACGTTATGCCATTAGTTACCAGCACCAAGATGTTCGAGAAGGCATACGCGGGCAACTACGCCATCGGCGCCTTCAACGTAAACAACATGGAAATCGTACAAGCCATTACAGAAGCCGCAAAGGAGGAAAATGCGCCGTTAATCCTACAGGTATCTTCCGGTGCGCGTAAATATGCCAAGCACGTGTACCTCATGCACCTCATCCAGGCTGCCCTGGAGGATACGGGCCTGCCCATCTGCATGCACCTGGACCACGGCGATACCTTCGAGCTGTGTAAGAGCTGCATCGACGGCGGCTTTACCTCGGTGATGATCGACGGGTCTCATCATCCCTTTGAAGAAAACATCAAACTGACCAAACAGGTCGTTGACTACGCGCACGACCACGGCGTGGTGGTCGAGGGCGAGCTTGGGCGCCTGGCCGGTATTGAGGACGCTGTCAACGTTTCGGACAAGGATGCCGCTTTCACTAGGCCGGAGGAAGTCGAAGAATTCGTTACCAAGACCGGCGTCGACTCCCTCGCCATCGCCATCGGCACCAGCCACGGCGCGTTCAAATTCAAGGGAGAACCGATGCTGCGCTTCGATATACTCGAAGAGGTGCAAAAGCGCCTGCCCGGCTTCCCCATCGTTCTGCACGGCGCTTCCTCCGTCGTACCCGAGTACGTGGAGATGATCAACGCCAACGGCGGAAAGATGCCGGGCGCAAAGGGCGTTCCCGAAGACATGCTGCGCAAGGCCGCTTCCATGGCGGTATGCAAGATCAATATCGACTCGGACCTTCGCCTTGGCATGACAGGCTCCATCCGCAAATATTTCAACGAGCATCCCGAGCACTTCGACCCCAGGCAGTACCTCGGACCGGCGCGCGCAAACATCAAGGAAATCGTGCGCAACAAGCTCGTGAACGTGCTTGGATGCAACGGCAAAGCCGGCGAAGTCCTCTAAAAGCTTTTAACATCAAAACCCACGGAACAATGTGAAATGACACCAAAAAGTTAGATAAAAGTACAAAAAGCAAGGTGGCCGGATAATCCGGCTACCTTGTTTAGCCATTATGCCTATATTCTCTGACATAAAGGTTCAATTTAAGGTGCGGCTTAATTCATTGTCCCTTCGGGGAAACCCTTCGGGTCCATGTCATAGGTTCCTTCGTTGCCGCCGTATTCTATGCTCATATTGTAGCTCCCCTTCGTGATGCGCACGGCGTCGTATTTGCCCTGCCGGATCAGCTCTTCAACGTTGCCCGCGGGCATGCCCGCCTGTTCGTAGACCACAAACTGCAGTGAAAAGCCGTTTTGCTCCAAAAGGTGCAGATACGCTTCGAATTCGTTTTTCGGCAGGTTGTTGAAAAATATGCGTATCTGATATTTGTCCGCCATTACCATGGTGATGTCGCCGGGTATCGGTGGTATGTCATCGGGTATATATTCCGGCCATTTGGCGTTGTCGCCCAAGGGAAAGTCACCGGTCTCGCGGGAGAACCCGCTTTGGTCAGCGCTTTGAGAAAGCTGCGGGGGCGACGGTTGGCCACTGCTTTGGGAGGGCTGCGTGGGCGACGGCACGGGCGGGCCGGAACAGCCGCTCAATATGAACACAAGCATCAGCGTTAATGCCAATATGGCTCTCATTTTCATGACATTACCTCCATTAGTACTAATTTCATATAGTATACCATTATTGTAATTATATCATGGAAATATTTTCCTGCAAGATAGTGTGTTTTGTAAAATTGTACGCCGTTTTTACTAAATGTATTGACTTTGGCTTTATATCCTGATTATAATATTATCTGTGTGTTTAGTGTATGTAAACTTGAAGTTTAATATTTCTGTTTGTAATGAATAGGGCGGCACTCTTATGAATATCGGATTAAAAATAAAAGATTTGCGGATTAAACTTGGGCTTACGCAGGAAGAGCTCGCGAGCAGGACTGAGCTCTCGAAGGGCTTCATATCCCAGGTTGAAAGGGATATTGCCTCTCCGTCCATCGCGACGCTGATGGATATCCTCGAATGCCTGGGAACGAACCTGCGGGATTTTTTCAATGAGCCGCATGAAGAAAAAGTCGTATACGGACGGCAGGATGTTTTTGAAAAAGAGCATACGGAGCTGGGCATGGCGATCCGTTGGCTGATCACCAGCGCGCAGAAGAACGCCCTGGAACCGATACTGGTCACGCTCGATCAAAACGGGCATACCGAGGAGCATTCTCCGCACGAAGGCGAGGAATACGGCTATGTCCTCAGCGGAAGCATCATGCTTATATTAGGCAACCGCCGCTATAAAGCACGCAAAGGCGACTCCTTCCATTACCGCGCGACCACGCCGCACCGTCTGATGAACAACGGGAAGGCCCCTGCGCGCGTCCTGTGGATTTCGACGCCGCCAAGTTTCTGATTAGGCAAATTTATGCACCGGGAGACGGCTTAAAATGGCAAAACACCTGCTCGAACTCATCGATGTCACCAAGGATTACGGCGAGACCGTCGCTTTAAGGCATATCAACCTGTATATCCGCCAGAACGAATTTTTAACCCTGTTAGGCCCCAGCGGATGCGGAAAAACGACCATGCTGCGCATCATCGCGGGGTTCGAGATGCCCACCGGCGGCCGGGTGCTTTTCGACGGCGAAGACCTCGTTTCCATCCCGCCCTACCGCCGCCGCGTCAACACCGTGTTCCAGCGGTACGCGCTCTTCCCGCACCTGAACGTATTTGAAAACATCGCCTTCGGACTTAGGATAAAAAAAATGGACAAGGCGGTGGTGAGCGAGCGCGTTTTAAGCATGCTCCGGCTGGTCAACCTCTCGGGCATGGAGAAGCGTCCCGTGGAATCGCTCTCGGGCGGCCAGCAGCAGCGCGTCGCCATCGCCCGCGCGCTTGTCAACCAACCTGAAATGCTGCTCCTGGACGAACCGCTGGGCGCGCTGGACTTAAAGCTGCGCAAGGAGATGCAGCTTGAACTCAAGGCCATGCAGCAGCGGCTTGGCATAACGTTCCTGTATGTCACGCACGACCAGGAAGAGGCGCTCACCATGTCGGACACCATCGCCGTCATGAAGGACGGGGAGATCCAGCAGATCGGCACGCCGGTGGATATTTACAACGAGCCAAAAAACGCGTATGTGGCCGATTTCATAGGCGAGAGCAACATCATAGACGGCGTCATGCAAAAAGACTACGCCGTACATTTGTGCGGCCGGACCTTTGCCTGCGTGGACGCTGGTTTTGCGCCGGACGAAAACGTGGACGTGGTCGTCCGGCCCGAAGACGTGCATCTCGTCGGCGCGGACGAGGGCATGCTCAAAGGTGTTGTGCACTCCATCGTGTTTATGGGCGTCCACTACGAGATACGCATAGACTGCGGCGGATACGAATGGCTGGCGCATACCACAAAGAGCGCGCAGGCGGGCGAAACCGTCGGGCTGAGTGTTGACCCCGACGGCATTCATATCATGCATAAGGGGGAGGATGCGACATGTTCAAGCGCGCCCTGAATCACAGAATGTTTGCCCTTCCCTATCTGGTCTGGATGGCCATCTTCATCGTCGTCCCCCTTGTACTGGTCCTGTACTACGCGTTCACCAAACAGGTGGACGGCAATATCGTATTCACAGCCGAAAACTTCGCAAAGGCAACCGACCCGCTCTATATGGGCGTGCTGCTGCGTTCCGTGGTCCTGGCCTTCATCACGACTGCCATATGCCTTGTCATCGGCTATCCCGTCGCTTACATCCTGTCCAGGTCGGGCAGGCGCTCCCGCTTCCTGATACTGCTTTTCGTACTGCCCATGTGGATGAATTTCCTGCTGCGCACCTACGCCTGGATGTCGCTTCTGGATAACCAGGGCCTGATCAACAGCGTATTACAGTTTCTGGGGCTTGGCAATGCGACGCTGATGTACACCGAGGGCGCGGTCGTGCTGGGCATGGTTTACAACTTTTTCCCGTTCATGGTACTGCCCCTTTATTCGGTGCTGGTCAAGATACCGCGTTCGGTGAACGAAGCCGCCGAGGACCTTGGCGCCAATGCGTTCCATGTATTCCGCAAGGTGACGCTGCCCCTGAGTGTCCCCGGGATCATCACCGGCATCACGATGGTTTTCATGCCGGCCGTCACGACCTTTGCGATATCGAGGCTTCTGGGCGGCTCGCAGTACATGCTCTTCGGCGACCTCATCGAGAACCAATTCCTTTTCGCGCAGGACTGGGGCTTCGGCTCGGCGCTCTCCATCTTCATGATGGTCCTGATCCTCATTTCCATGGCCGTCCTTTCGCGCTACGACAAGGGCGAGAAAGGGGGCAACATGCTATGGTGAAGCGTCTCATTACCCGCAGCTATCTGGGTCTTGTGCTCGCGTTCCTCTATGCGCCCATCCTGGTGCTCATCGCGTTTTCGTTCAACAGCATACGCTCCATGTCCAAATGGGGCGGGTTTTCCTTCAAATGGTACGCGGACCTCTTTCAGAACGAGACCATCATGAACGCCCTCTGGGTCACGGTTTCGGTCGCGCTCATCGCCGCGCTCGTTGCGACCGTAATCGGCACGCTGGCCGCAATCGGCATTCACGGCTACAGGCGGCGTCCGCAGGCCATGGTCATCAACCTCACCTATCTGCCCATACTCAATCCCGACATCGTCACGGGCATATCCCTTATGCTGCTGTTCATTTTCGTTCAGATACCCCGCAGCTATTTTACGCTGGTCCTCGCGCACGTAACGTTCAACGTGCCTTATGTGATCCTTGCTGTCCTGCCCAAGCTGCGGCAGATGGACAGCAACATGTACGAGGCCGCGCTGGACCTTGGCGCTACCCCCTTCTACGCGCTCCGCAAGGTTATCGTACCCGAAATCATGCCGGGCATCATCACCGGCGCGCTTTTAGCGCTCACGCTCTCGCTGGATGATTTCGTCATCAGCCTGTTCACGCAGACCAGTACGCCCAACATCTCCATACTGGTGTACTCGATGGCAAGGCGGAGCATTAACCCCCAGATCAATGCACTCTCTACGCTGCTGTTTGTGACGGTTATCGCGCTGCTGTTCATCGTAAACCGGCGCGTTTCCAAAGATGAATCTGTAAAGGAGACTGCCCCATGAAAAGACATATCTGTTACATCGTTTGCGTCCTGTGCATATTATCGGCGCTCACCGGCTGCGGCGGTCCGGGTACGCCTGCCGCCACCGGCACGCCTGCGCACATAACGCTTAAGGTGTATAACTGGGCCGAGTATATCGATGAAACCGTGATCAAGAGATTTGAACAGGAGTACCCCTGGATCACCGTCAGCTACGATGTGTTCGCCAACAACGAAGAAATGTTCGCACAGGTTAAGGCTGACCCTATGCGGTGCGATGTGGCTTTTCCGTCCGATTATATCATTGAAAAAATGATCAGCGAGGACCTGATCGCCAAGCTGGACAAAAACAATATCCCGAATTTCAAATATATTATCAATTATTGTAAAAACCGCGACTTCGACCCGGACAACGCATATTCCGTACCCTATATGTGGGGCACTGTCGGTATCCTGTACAATAAGACCATGGTCGACGCCAATGACGTGAAAAGCTGGAATGTCCTGTGGGACAAAAAGTATGCCAAAAAAATATATATGTACGACTCCGTGCGGGACGCGGTGGGCATTGCCCTGAAAAAGCTGGGGTATTCCATGAACACGCGCAACAAAGACGAGCTGTACGCGGCGCGCGACGCGCTCATCGCGCAGAAGCCCCTGGTATTAGCTTATGCCGGCGACGACGTCAAGGATAAAATGATCAGCAACAACGCCGCTCTGGCGCTCGTGTATTCGGGCGACGCGATTGAATGCATGACCAACAACAAGGACCTGGCCTATTCCGTGCCCGAAGAAGGCTCCAATCTGTGGTTTGACAACATGGTGGTCCTGAAGAACTCGCCCAACAAGGAAGCGGCGGAGCTTTTCATCAATTATCTGTGCAGGCCGGACATCGCCGCGAAAAATGCCAAATACATCGGCTATTCCTCGCCCAACTCCGAAGCGATGAAGACCCTTGGCGAAGCATACCTCAATAATCCTGTGACAAATCCGCCAAAAGACGTGCTTTCGCGGTGCGAAGTTTACCGCGACCTCGGCGACTACACCTCGGTATACAACGACATCTGGATCGAAATCAAGGCTTCTTAGGTAGATGCAACAAAAAGCGGCACCTTGCCGCTTTTTGTTGCTAAGCTAAAAAACTATTTGATTTCGATGGTTGCGCCGACTTCTTTCAGGGCTGCGGCGGCCTTGTCGGCCTCTTCCTTGTTTACGCCTTCCTTGACCGGCTTGGGCGCGGTGTCGACCAGTTCCTTCGCTTCTTTCAGGCCCAGGCCCGTGAGTTCGCGGACGACCTTGATAACCTTGATCTTCTCTGCACCGACCTCGGCAAGGATAACGTCGAATTCGGTCTTCTCCTCAGCGGCTTCTGCGCCGGCTGCTGCGCCGCCGGCCGCCGGAGCGGCAGCGGCGACCGCTACGGGAGCGGCTGCGCTCACGCCAAACTTCGCTTCGAGTTCCTTTACGAGTTCAGCCAGTTCAAGCACGGTCATATTTTCAATAGCTTGTATGAGTTCCTCTTTGTTCATTTTTTAATCCTCCAATTATTTTTTTGCATTACGCTTTTTTCTCTTGTATGGCGTTCAATGTGTACAGCAGCGAACGGATCGTTCCGCCCAGTACCGTGACCAGTCCTGCAGCAGGCGCATTCAGGCTGCCAAGGAGCTTGGCGAGCAGCACCTCGCGGCTTGGCAATGCCGCAAGCGCCTTTACACCGTTCTCGTCGATGACCTTGTTATCAACCAGACCGGCCTTAATGGACATCTTCTTGGTTTTTTTGATAAAATCGCTCACGATTTTAGCGGGCGTAACAGGGTCGTTGTACCCGAACGCAAACGCGGAAGGCCCCTTGAGATACGGGTTCATGCCTTCAATATTGAGCTGGGCAACGGCGCGCTCGACCAGCGAGTTCTTGATTACATGGTATACAACGCCTTCTTTCCTGAACTCGTTGCGCAGGTTGTCCGCTTCCTCAACCGTCAGCCCGCGGTAGTCCACCAGGACCACGCTCTTAGCATCTTTAAACATCTCGATGACTTCGTTAACTTTCTCTTCCTTAACGCGAATAGTCTCTGCCGACATGCAGTGTTTTCACCTCCTCTATTTAAAAACGGCAAATAACAAACCCTTTACGCAACAGACAATAGGCGCAAAGGGTTCAAATAGGCTAACCTTTTCAATACCTCGGCGGGCGTTGTTTAAGCGCTTCATGCGCACCGGCTGTCTGCGGTAGTTGTCCGATTATTCACTTTATAACGCTATGGAGTATACCACAGCGCACGTACTCCTGTCAAACGGAATTAAAAACGGACAGGATTGACTTTGATTCCGGGGCCCATGGTGGAAGCCAGCACGACGCTCTTGAGGTACGTCCCCTTGGCGGCAGCCGGTTTTGCCTTGATAACGGCCTCCATGATTGTGCTCAGATTCTCCATCAGCTTTTCAACGCCGAAAGAAACCTTTCCGAGCGGGACGTGCACAATACTGGTTTTATCAACGCGGTATTCGACCTTGCCGGCCTTGATCTCGTTGACCGCCCTCATTACATCCATGGTTACCGTACCGGATTTCGGGTTAGGCATGAGGCCCTTAGGGCCCAGCATGCGCCCGATCTTGCCGACGACGCCCATCATGTCCGGCGTAGCGACGGCGACATCGAAATCGAACCAGTTTTCGGTCTGAATCTTCGTCACCAATTCTTCCGCGCCTACATAGTCCGCTCCGGCCTCTTCGGCTTCCCGCGCCTTGTCGCCCTTGGCAAACACAAGCACGCGGCGCACCTTGCCGGTGCCGTGCGGCAGAACGACCGCGCCCCTGACCTGCTGGTCGGCATGGCGCGGGTCAACGCCCAGGCGGACCGAAAGCTCCACCGTTTCATCGAATTTCGCCTTCGCGGTCTGCAGTAAAAGTTCCATGGCCTCAGCAGGCTCATAGAGCTTGAATTTTTCAATCAGCTTCACGCTGTCCTGGTATTTCTTGCCACGCTTCATTTACGAATACATCCTCCTTTGTGGTTTTGGCGGCAGGACGCATTTGGTCCTTCCTCCCACATGCTTTGGGCCGTATAAAGGCCTCAGTCTACAACCGTTACGCCCATGCTCCGCGCGGTGCCGGCTATCATGCGCATAGCCGCATCGACGCTGGCAGCGTTCAGGTCGGGCATCTTCAGTTCTGCGATCTCCTTGAGCTGGGCGCGCGTTATCTTTGCCACCTTCTCGCGGTGGGGCTGACCCGAACCGCTCTCAATGCCGCAGGCCTTTTTGATCAGTACCGCGGCAGGCGGCGTCTTGGTGATAAAAGAGAAGGAACGGTCCTGATACACCGTGATGACCACGGGGATAATCAGTCCGGCCTGCTTCTGCGTCCGCTCGTTAAATTCCTTACAAAAACCCATGATGTTGACGCCATGCTGGCCAAGGGCGGGGCCAACCGGCGGTGCAGGAGTGGCTTTCCCGGCAGGTATCTGCAGCTTGATCAGTCCCTGGATCTTCTTTGCCATCCTGTACACCTCCTTACCCTAAAATGTGGTATTGCGGAACCGTTTTACGTGTGGTTCCTCCCACTTGATATACACATGCGGCTCGCCGCATGATGCATCACAGTTTCTGGATCTGGATAAAATCCAGTTCCACAGATGTCTCGCGCCCGAACATAGAGACGCCGACTTTTACTTTCTGGCGGTCGGTATGTATCTCCTCGATCACGCCGATAAAGCTCTCCAGCGGCCCGGATATGATGCGGACCGACTCGCCCACTTCGAGGTCGAGCTTCACAGGGATATACTCGACGCCAAGCGCGCGCACCTCGTCATCGGTGAGCGAGATGGGCTTTGACCCCGGGCCTACGAATCCGGTCACGCCGCGCGTGTTGCGCACGACATACCAGGCCTCGTCCGTCAGAATCATTTTGACCATGACATAGCCCGGGAAGACCTTTCTCGAAACGACCTTTTTCTTGCCGTTTTTCACCTCGATCGTATCTTCCATGGGCACCTTGACCTCCAGGATCACATCCTGAAGCGAACGGTTCTCCACCATTTTTTCAAGGTTGACTTTGACTTTGTTCTCGTAGCCGGAATAGGTATGCACCACATACCACTGGGCTTCGCTTTCTGTCTTTTCGATCATAAGATCATAAAGAGGACTTTCCCCAACCTCCTGATTATTTAACGACCAGGTTCAGGCCTAATGCCAGAACATAGTCCATTGCGCCCGTAATGATTGCCGCAAGCGTAATGAATGCCAATACGGCCAGCGTATAATTTATAAGGGCCTTGCGCGTCGGCCAGTTCACTTTTTTCAGTTCCGACACGGTCTCCTTAAAATAGCGCACTATGTTCCTGCGCTTCTTTTTCGGCGGCTGCTTTACCGGCTTTTTCCCGCCTTTTGCTTCGGTTTGCTTGGCCACGGTCTATTCACATCCTTAAGGCTCTCGTTCATGTACACGGGTTGCCGGTTACTTCGTTTCGCGGTGCGGCGTATGCTTCCTGCAGAACCTGCAGTACTTGTTGAACTCCAGCCTGTCCGGGTCGTTCTTCTTGTTTTTCATCGTATCGTAGTTGCGCTGTTTGCATTCAGTACATGCCAGCGTTATTTTTACGCGCAATTGGTACACCTCCCGGTCGTTTTCGGCGCGCACGCAAAAAAGCATTTGCGCTGCCGTTTAATTGAATACCTTGAATAAGGTATCACATCGACGCCTGTCTGTCAATGTAAAACCTGCCGATTCCTGGCGAAGCCGCCGTTGCAGACTTCCCCGGGTATAACGAATGAAAAGCGGGAGCGCTCATGCAGGTGCTCCCGCTGCCCTGATCCTATTTATTAAACGTATTCTTTTCTCTATTCCAGAACGCCTGTGACAACGCCCGCG
>JBMOLJ010000114.1:0-29471 GCA_049324235.1 Bacillota bacterium | reverse complement strand
GAAAAAAGTACTTTCCCTAATTAGAAAACCGTGCCTAAATCCCATTATATCGGGGAGATGGCACGGTTTTTGCGCTTTTTTAGTGGTTTTGCATGTCAATTTTTTGTATTTCGCGCGACAAGCTACAATGAGACCGTAAGGGTTGAGCTTACCCTTGTCCACAATGGAATTGAATATACTGCAATCCGCGAACAGAAATATACGAAAGACGGTAACGGCGTATTAAAACGCCCCGGACAAACCGTGTTCTCCATAGCCTATAAAGCAAAAGACGGACAGCGCGTGTTTGTTAAGGACACCGAGACAGAATTCAGGATGAAGGAAATCCTACCCCGCGAGCTTTCAAGATACTTCTTTTTTGATGGTGAACGCATCGACAAGATGAGTAAAGAAATCCGTCGCGGAAAAAGCACCGAATTCGCGCAGGCTGTAAGAAACCTGCTTGGTCTGAGTGCGTTTACTTCCACCCTCGATCATCTGAAAAGCAAAACGGGACGGATGTCCGTTATAAAAAGCTACGAGAACAGTTATGACGTAAGCAGCAACAGTAAAATTGCGGAGTATACCGCCAAAATAGATTATTACACGGATAAAATCGCCAAGATCGACGCTCGCCTTGAAGAAATGGAGAACGAGGAACTTGTTGCAAAGGACAAGTGCGCCGAACTGAGCAAGCGTATCCATGACAATGCGGATAGCGAAAAACTGGCGCAGGAGCGTGAGCGCCTGAAAAGAAAATTACAGGGCTTGATACAACAGCGCGCGAGCAGTGGCGCTGCTATGATCAGAAAATTCAACAGTACCGGTCCAGCATATTTCTCCAAAAAACTGATGAAGGATGCGCTTCAAAAGCTTTCTGAAGCGGACAAGTTGGATAAAGGAATTCCCGACATTCACGCAAGAACCATAGAGTACCTTATCAAGCGTGGTCACTGTATTTGCGGTGCAGAAATTGCCATCGGAAATGATGCGTATAAGCATTTGAATGAAGTATTAGACTTTATCCCTCCGCAGTCAATCGGCTCGCTGATCGGTCAATTCGTCAGAGATTGTGAGCTGAAAAGCAAGAGCGGCGAGAGCTTGTTTGAGGATGTTTCAAACGATTACGGCATCGTGCGGGAATTTGATAACTCCTATGCAGAGGTTGAGAAAGACTTGAAAATGGTAGAAAGCAGACTCCAGGGTATGGAGCGTGTCGGAGAACTACAAAAAGAGCTGCAACGCTATGAAGCGGCGCTGCGGAGGCTGCAAACGGAACGTGACACATTGAATATGCAGAAAGGCAGCTACACGACTTCCCGCGACCGCTGTGGAACGGAACGCAACGAGCTTACCTTGAAAGATGACAACAACCGGAAAATTGAAGTCTACAAAGCCTATGCCGAGTATATGTATGACACGCTTTCTGCCCTGTATGCCGAGCAGGAAGGTACCACAAGGGACGAGCTAGAGGAAGTCGTCAATGAAATATTCAAACAGATTTATAATGGCGGCTTCTCTTTGAAGATTGATGAAAAGTACAACATTCAGGTCATTGTGAATGACTTTGAAGGATATACCGACGATGTTGAAACCTCAACGGCACAGAGCATTTCCATCATCTTTGCGTTTATTGCCGGTGTTATCAAGATGGCTCGGAAAAGCAAAAACCCGGATAATGAAATGCTGGTATCCGAGCCTTATCCGTTGGTAATGGATGCTCCGCTTTCTTCTTTCGATAAAAGGCGAATTAAAACTGTCTGCGAATCGCTCCCAGAGGTTGCGGAACAGGTCATCATTTTTATCAAAGATACCGATGGTGAAATAGCCGAAGAATATATGAGCAGCAAGGTCGGTGCTCGATATCTCTTTAGCAAGAAAAACGAATTTGAAACTGAATTGACTGAGAGGTGACTGGAATGTTTGATAAAGAATACTCATTTCGCGGCAGTCATGCCGAAAAGGTAATCAAGCTAACGTCGGTATTTGACAACAACAAAAACAAACTGTTCAACAGGAACCTCGATGTCTACCTGATAGCCCCCATTGTCGGCTTTCTGTATAATCGTAAGGCTGATTTAGATCGCTCCGGCGAATCCACAAAAATCTTTCCTGAACAGCTAATGAACGAGCGCAATAACCTTCTGTTTACATATCGCCTCATCATCCTGCTAGACAAGGAGCATGAGCCGGACTTTGAGGAAAGAATCAACAAGGCATTTCGGTATTATGGAAGCGAAAAAGCCGCTTCCGACGAAGAGCTTTATGAAGTTTATGTGCGTGGCGGCGTAGACGTTCTTTATGAAAAACTGCTCGGTAGCATTGCTTCGGAAGAAGATTATCTGAAGAATCTCTACGACTTTTTGGAAGAATTTGATGAGCGTTACAATCAGGCTATTACCACCGACAGTATCCTTGATCTCTGTCGGCTGGCGCGTAGTTAATCGTGGGTGGGGTGTCTCAACAAAACTTTGTTGAACTACTGTTTAACATTTATAAAGACAAGGGCTTTGTAAGCACCGACACTGTCTTTGAGGTGCTAAACAGCCCCTATATGTCTTTGGATGCAGTTGATCGGATATGTGATGAACTGCTTTCTATGGGCGTTATCATCCGAGATGACCCCGCAGACTTTTCCGACGACGATGATGGTGAGTATGACCGTGGAAAAGCTGATTATGAACAGCTATACGATGAAGTATTGTTGCTGGAACCGGAATTAAAACCGCTCATAGATTTCTTGCGGCAAATACAACCGCCGCAGCATCGTGAGTGGAGAATGTTAATGCCACAAGCGCAGGCTGGAAATGCCTTTGCGCAGAACAGACTGTGTGAAATGTATTTGCGGACAGTGTTGAACCTTTCATGCAGTGTTGCCAAGCGATACGACCTTCCAATTGCCGATACATTTCAGGAAGGTACAATCGGCTTGCTCACGGCTATCGAAAAATATAATCCTTTAGATCAGGATGTGTTTCCGACTTATTTTCCATTGTGGGTAAGACAACGTATTTTCAGAAGCATTCCGTTCTCACCAAAGCCGGATGTCTACTTCCCGGCGCATATAAAAAGCACGCTTTTCAGCATATATGAGCTTGTAAAAACCCATTACTGCGAGCGATGTGATACCACTACGTACTGCCCGAACCTTATCCAGAGCATCGTAACAACACTTGAGTGCACCCCTGAACTTGCAATTCAATATCTAGATTACTTCATACCAACGGAGAGCCTTGAACAAGTCTCGGCGGAATCTCCAGCGTCGGTATCTGATGGCGGTGATCTATGCCAGAGTTATGATGAACAAATTGATACAGTTAAACTATACGATCTTGTGCAAAAAGAGCTGTCCGCCTTTAAACCTAGGGAGCAAAAAATTATATTTCTACGTTATGGTTTTAAGGATGGCACCGTTCACACGCTCGAAGAAGTAGGCACGGAGTTTGGGCTAACAAGAGAGCGTATTCGGCAAATTGAAGCGAAAATAATACGAAAACTCCGACATCCTTCTCATAGCAAGAAGTTAAAGGAATTTTGGTGAAGCATAGACGGTTCGCAACCCATATAATCCAAGGGGCGCGAGCCGTCGTTTACTAAAGCGTCCGCAAGGACGCGCAGCCGCCCCCAAACGGGGGCGTTCAGTGGGGATTGGGGAGCCTTCCCCAACAAGCATTTTTTGCGAAATTAACCGCAGGGGAATTGAAGCAAAAAAGCAAGGTGTGTACCACCTTGCCCTGCTTGCCAATTATGTTTTTCGTCATCCAACATATGATTCAATCGTCTATTCATCAGCGTCTTTGGATTCTGCAATTCCCCTCGCGGTTGAGGACATGATAATAAGGTCCCTATCGTCCATTTTATCAAGTAAGCTATCAAGTTGTCTCCGCCGCGTTGTCTTAATTTCATTCTTGTTTGAGAAGAAGAATTGATCTACCGATATATCAAGAAGTGTGACAAGCTCGTAAAATATTTGCAGACTTGGATGTTGGCCATTATTCTCAATAGAAGCAAGATATCGAGGTGAGATATCAAGTCTGTCGCTTACATCTTTCCGCGACATTTTATGTTCATTTCTCGCTTCTTTTATGGCACTTCCAAAACTTTTGAAATTGTAAAGCTGAACTTCTCGTTTCATGTTGTTATATCACCCTCTTACATTCTACAGTTCATCACCCTCCCCTGAATATGAGTATACATTTCATCAGCCTAACCTAAATAGTTCATGTTATAATAAGCTGTATTGGATTAGATTCCTGCAATATTCTATAATATCAAATCACACAAAGAAAATTTACAATATGTAAATCAAAATTGACAAAAATGTTTCGGAGTCGTATATTATAGATAGAAACCAAAATCTCTCAAGAGCCACCAAAGAAATTTTTCATTACTTTTGCAAATCAAGGAGCTGACAACACCATGAAGAAACTTACAAATCTAAGACTCATACTGGAGTATTTTGAGGTGCCCAATCGGGATTTGGCACAAGCTATCAATGTGAGTCCGTCCATGGTGAGTAACTGGGTTCAGGGAAAGCGTGCGCTACGTGCCTCTTCCGGTTCGGTTGTCGCAATTGCGGACTACGTTTTATCCAGACGCAGGCTGGAAACCAGAGATATTACATGGCTGAAAAAGCAATTTGAACAGGCCGGTATTTCCACAGACTTTGATTCCGCTTCTGATATTAAACGTAACCTCATCATCTGGCTTGCAGATGACGGGCAGGAAGTGCTGGAAATATTTAAAAAGACGGGCAATATACAAATCGCAAATGAGCAGAGCGACGCCGCCAATTCATCACCATATTTATACAGCATTGGCCCTGCCGGGAGAATCTATAGTAATGATTACTCGGCTAGGGCCGGTGTCTTGGATATTTCACTGCGCCTGGGTCGCATTTTTGAAACGATGAAAGAAGATACGACAATTGATATTTGTCTGTCCAGCGAGGCTGTCACAACGATCATGGAGGATGTCTTTATTGCGGAAATTATGAAAGCGTTTCAAACGAAAAATATGCGTTTGAGGATGCTTGTGGCCCTTTCAAGCAATTCCATTTCACTCTCCAGAATCATAGCTGCCTATACCCCCATGATTGTGAGCGGGAAAATGGAACTGTATATCTCTCATGGGATGATGCAGCCCATGATTCATCAGACAAGCATATTCATTCCCGATACCTGTGCCGTAGCTATTACGGAGCTTCCTGATTCGTTTTCCCCTCCCGCCGCTCTGTTCATAACAGAAAACATTTTTATAAAAGATTCAGCGGATGGATTTGATCGTGTTGTACGATTTGCGCAGCCGCTGATGCAATTCTACCCGGACAATATTTTGAAAAGCATTATCGATTTATTTAGTAGAGAATTCTGTGATGATGGGGATATGGATATACAAAGCGACAGCCTAAATCCTCTCATGCTGGAGCCTGCGGAGTATATTAAGATATTGGAACAGAAAGGCTTTAAGGGCAACGCCCTTGAGTGGCGTAGCGATGAATACCTCCGCATCAAAAACGGCTTTGAAAGCAATTTAAAAAACGGAGTCCAATTCCGTGAAATTATCTCTGCGGACTTCTTAAAGAATATGGTCGTCAATGGGTGCTGCGAATTGCCGTCCATGTATTTTATGGATACAGGGAAAACACTGCTTCAAACAAAATCTTGCGCCGCTTTATTAGTCGGATACATCAGGATGCTAAAAAATTATCCAAATTATCATCTATTTGTTTCCCCCCATTTGGATGAAACTCAAATGGGTACAATGCATATCAAGCACGGCAGACACGTTACGCTTAACCCATGGAAAGAAGAACCGAAACTCATTTTCTCAGATCAGATGATTATGATCCATGAATTTCAAACGTATTTCAATGAGCTGTGGATGAACTTATCCGCAGGAACGCGCGAGAACAGCATATCACTTTTAGAAATGATGTTGAAGGAAGTCAAAAAGCTTATCGGACAGGAGGCGTAAGTCTATGCCATCAAAAGTTATTTTAAAGGTCACGAAGGGGGAGCTTTCCGGGAAGGAATTCACCTATTCGGAAAAAGAACAGCTTTTTGTCGGCAGGCAGGAAGATTGTGCAATCGTGTTGCCGGATAAGTCCGTATCCCGCTATCATTGCATGCTGGAAGTTACGCCTCCCTATGTTACGGTGCGCGATTTCGGGAGCTTGAACGGAACGTTTTTAAATGGAGAAAAAATTGGAGGACGTGAACGCACCATATCGGCGGAAGACGCCCAGAAGGAATATCATGAGGAATTCGATCTGCATGATGGGAATACGCTTGGCCTCGGTAAACATTGCGAACTGACCCTGCGTACAATAGCGGCTATATGCTGCGCGGACTGCGGCGAAGAAGTATTAGGAGCTGATGAGGTCGGGAACGGAGAAACCACCCCCGACGATGCTCCGCAAACACATGTGAATGACAAAGGCGAACCGATTTGTGAAGCATGCTATTCGCGGCGTGAAGCGAAGAAACGGGATGATGCGCTGGCTGCGGTAGAGAAAGAGCGCATTGAAAACGCGCGTATCGAGCAGGCGCGCTTGGAAGGAGAACGCCTGGAGGGTGAAAAAAAGCGCAAAGAAGCGGACGTTGTTGCTGAAGCGCTTGCAAAAAAACTGAAAGCGGCAGCGGACAGAGCGGCCAAGGAAGAGGCCGAACGCGAACATATGAAAGCAGTGGCCGCAGCAGCAGCGCTTAAAAAAGCCGAAGAAGAAATACAACGCAAACAGGATGAACAGCGCAAGCGCGCAGCGGAAGAAAACGAACGCCGCGAGGCCGAATGTAAGCATCTGGAAGAAATGAAAAATCAGCAGGCGGAGAAAAGGTGCATGGGGTGCGGAAAGCAATTTACCCCCAAAGCGCCAGATAATAATCTTTGTCCTAAGTGCGTAGAAGATCGGAAAAAGGTATTGGAAGCTATACTCAAACATGCATTGGATGCTGCCCTTGTTCAGCAGGAAAAGGATAGCGGCCCTGCAATCCTTAAAGGTTTTCGCAAGGTGAAACGCTTGGGTGCGGGCGGAATGGGTGAAGTTTGGCTGGTTCAGGAAGAAAAAACAGGCAAGAAATTTGCACTCAAAACCATGCTTCCCCAAGTGGCAGCGGATGAACGTGCCAAAAAATCCTTTCTTCGGGAAGCCAGGCTGGGTGAAGCACTGGAACATAAAAATGTAATCCGGGTATATAAAACAGGCTGTGAGAGCGACATGTTTTTCATACTTATGGAACTGTGTGAAGGTGGCAGCGTTGATAATTACATGGAACGGTGCGGTGGCAAGTTGCCGCTTGACGTTGCGACTTACATCATCCTGCAAGCGCTGGACGGGCTGGAATATGCGCATCACGCAGAAGTTAGTATGGAATGCGAAGATGGAATAAGGCGCGCAACGGGGGTTGTCCACCGGGATTTTAAGCCGGGCAACATTTTCCTTATGGATAACGGGAAATATCCTGTTGTCAAAGTTGCCGATTTCGGTTTTGCAAAAGCTTTTGAGACGGCAGGACTTTCGAGGCATACCCGCACGGGAACCGCTGCGGCTACACCCGTATTCCAGCCACGCCAGCAAATTGCAAACTATAAATATTCCAAGCCGGAAGTAGATGTATGGGCGGCAGCCGCCAGCTACTACAACATGTTGACCGGTAGCTTTCCAAAAGATATACGCGGCAAAGATATCTGGCTGGAGATGTATACGGGCACGCCCGTGCCGATTCGTCAGAGGGATTCGAGGATACCGGAGAAGCTTGCCTCCGTAATCGACCATGCGCTTGTTGAAAGGCCGGAAATCGGTATTAAGACTGCCGCAGAGTTTAAAAGTCAGATCGTAAAGGCTTTGCCTATGAATATTCGGCATGCGGTCAAAGGTGTGCTCTGATGAAATGGACAATATCGACCTTTGCATATGGCTTTTCCTTTGCCGGGCAAATGGACACCGGCCGGATCAGAAACACCAATCAGGATGAAATCATCCTCTGCCCGGATATCGGCGTATTTGCCGTTTCCGATGGTATGGGCGGTCTTCAGCAGGGCGCAAAAGCGTCCGCGTATGTGCGAGAAGCCATTCCCGCGATGATGCCCTTCGCTCTCAAAGATGCAGAGACGCCCGAAGAAGCCGGAGCCGCTTTTGCCGAAACTATCCGTATGGTTAGCGACGGGCTGTTCAACACGGCAAACACGGAAGAATATATCAGCTTTGGCGCAACCTTCTGTGGCGTATGGCTGTATCGGGACAAGGCAATTTTTGCAAATTTAGGCGACAGTCGCGGCTACCTGTTGCGGAAATATAAAAAGACAATCTCACAGATTACGGAAGATCATAATATTGCCGCTATTATGGTCAAAAATGGTGAGCTTTCGAAAGACGGCGCAACAGGGCATCCGGCAAGCTCTCGCCTTACCCGATTCGTAGGAATGAACGCGCCCGCGCTGCCGGATTATTTTATCTGTGACATTGAACCGGGGGATCGGATTCTCTTATGCAGCGATGGATTATACGGCATGGCTCATGATCATGAGCTTGCTCGTATCCTGCGCAGCAGCAAAAGCTCCCGAACCATCTGTGAAAAATTGATCAGGGAAGCTAATGAAAACGGCGGAAACGATAATATCTCAGCGGTCTATATTAAAATCGTATCGTGAGTTTTCATAGTGTCAATTGACAGAAGTGCAAGTTTCAAACGTTTTCAGAAGAAAGCAGCTACAATGACCATATAAAAGGTAAGGAGGCTGTATCTATGAAAGATTTTGATATGAACAAGGAATATACTAACGAGGATTTTGACAGGATGCTGGTGCCGCTGCATGACGCCAATGGACATCCTTATCTGGATGAATATGAATATATCGACGCGCAATATACCAACGACGAGGTTGAGCGGCTTCGCTATGTATACTTTCGGAAAAAGAAAGAACGTAAAAAAGAGCAAGCTGAGCGGTAACATCACTATCGCATGAGGGGTGATATCATGGCCAAAGATGAAAAAACGATATTAGACGCAGAGGAAACGATTCTTGATACCGAAGCGGCAGACGCCACTCTGCCCGACGATGTTGCAACCATGCCGGATGACGCCACCGTTTTGGACGGTGAAGCGGCCTTCAATGACGGGAATTGTGCGCCGGTTATCGAAAAAGGCGTTTCTCTGCTGGATACCTATCGCATCGAATCTGATGCCATTGAGGGCGGCATGGGCGCGGTATGGCGTGTGCATCATACCGGCTGGAATGTTGACCTTGCTATGAAGCGCCCAAAATCAAGTCTCTTTCAGTCAGAAAAGCAGAAAGAAAACTTCGTCCATGAATGCGAGGCGTGGATCAATCTTGGCCTGCATCCTCATATCGTATCCTGTTATTATGTGCGTGAAATCGACAATGTGCCCTCCATTTTCTCGGAATGGATGGACGGCGGCAGCTTGAAAAACGCCATTGAGGACGAAAGACTGTACGAAGGAAACGCCGCGGAGCGTATCCTTGATATCTCAATCCAGTTCGCGCGCGGGCTGCATTACGCTCATGAGCAAGGACTGATCCATCAGGATGTCAAACCCGATAACCTGCTTTTGACGAAGAATTGGGACGCAAAAGTAGCTGACTTCGGTATCGCCAGAGCACGCGCCACACTGACCGTACTTGATGCGGATATCCCGACCGACGCCACGATATTTTCCGCCAGTGGCGGCTATACCCCTGCCTACTGCTCAATGGAGCAGATGAACGGCGGGCAACTCACCCGGCGCACCGATATCTATTCCTGGGCGGTATCGGTGATGGAAATGTACCTCGGAGAGCGTCCTTGGCAAAACGGCGTGATCGCAGGTGCGGCGTGCGAGGAATATTTTCCTGATGCAAAAGTCACTATCTCTCAAAAGATGCAGGAGCTGCTAAGAAAATGCTTAAACGCGAAGGAAACCGAACGTCCGCATGATTTTGCAGAGATAGAAAAACGGCTGCTGGAAATCTATCGGGGAGAAACCGGAAAAGACTATCCGCGCCCCGTGTCCAAGGCTGCGGCGGATACGGCGGATAGTTTGAATAACCGGGCGCTTTCCTATATCGACCTGGGCAATCTGGAGGATGCACAACGTTGCTGGAAACAGGCGCTTGTTTTCTCTCCCGGACATCTGGAATCCAGCTATAATCAAAGCCTGTTGCTTTGGCGCAATGGCGTTATAGATGATCGTGAAGCGGCAAGGCGTATTGCTGCCGTTGATAAACAGCTTGCGAACCGAATTGATAGCGAGGGCATTGCCCTTAAACAAGCATACGATTTTTTAACTCCGTATGAAAAATCTTACACGCGATACTACAATACCATCCAATTAGTCGCGTTCGATGATGGGCTTTACTTTTTGCTCGGGCACGAAAGTGGTTCAATTGCCTGCACAGAGGTCATTTCAAAGAAGATGGTTTGGAGTGTTACCTGTCATAAAAACCGGGGGCATCTTAATTACAGTGGAAAAGAGGGTGTTGGCGGGCTTGTCGTTAGTCCGGACAAACGGCAGCTATATTCGTATGGGCCAGACGGCTTGATTAACAGAATCAACATCAGAACCGGCGACGTTGAGGCGGCTCTGGATATCAGTAAAATATATAATCCAACCAATTTTACACATTATGGCGTAAGCGGGCTTTCCATGAGCTTCGATGCCAAATGGATTGCCTGTATCAGTGATTTGGATGAGAAAGGCAGTCCACTTTTCATCTTGGACGCAAAGACTCTTCAACCGAAGAAAATACTCAAAGGCAGGAACGGCCAGTTAAGCGCCGTTGGTTTTCTGCCAAATGGATGCCTGATTACAAGCTCGGGGAACCGGGAGATATCCATTTGGGATGTGGAGCAGGGTGTGAAAAACACAGTTCTGGCGGAAGCAGATATTAAAGACTTTAGCGTCTGCGCGGATGGAAATATACTTGCCTGCGATAATTTGGGTCAAATGGTCCTTATGGATGCTTCGGGAAGAATAATAAGAAAGTTTACCAACACCTATGGCGAATGCCACGGGATACACACATCTCAAATTGGCATTGCCGTTGCGTGTTTTGATCATGTGGTTATATATGACACACATAGCGAAGGATGCGCAAGAACTATATCCGGCAGCAAAGCCGCTGTTACAATGGAAGGTCGATACCTTGTAACCGATATGGGGATCGTGTATACGCTCACACAGGGTGAAAAAAGCGACTACATATTGTGCGCGATAAAAAGTTTTAATGAGACGGAATCACTCAATAATCGTTTCCAGTCAGCCATTCGTGCCGGATATGATGCGCTTAAGCATTCCGATATTGCACGGGCGCAAGATCAGCTTTCTATAGCCAGGTCCTTAAAAGGCGAGGATATGGAATGTATCAGACTTAATGATGCTGTCGGGGCCTATGGTACAAGAACCGGCGTCCGGACAGTTAATCACATTAGCAAGAAGTTGGAGCATCCGTATGCCATTGCCGATGTAGGCGTCAATCATGCCAAAGATACAATATTGTGCCTGTCCGGGCAACATCAGATATATTTATACACGAAAGAAGGAAATCTAAAAAAGCTTATTCAGGATATAAAAGAAGAATTAAGCTCGGTGTATTTTTCCTCTGACGATAAAGTGCTCATATGCCTGGGACCGCAGGAGACGCTTTTAATTGATGTAGCCACAAACGAAGCCAAAAAGTTGAAGAAGAATTATATTTATGTTACAACCGATCTTCAATACGGTATTGTAAAGGAAGAAAACGCAGGGTCCTATTCCCTTCGTGATTTGGAAAAAGACATTGCCGTAAATACATTGCATGGCTTTGGAAAGCACGCTCTGAGAACAATCGAGCAAAATAACATGATTTACTTGTTTTTCGCGGATCGAATAGGTGCTTCCGATACCTTTATCAGCGATATTGCCGTTGTCAGCTTGAATACGCTTCAATTGGAAGAAAGGTATTGCTTTTCCCAAAACACAGATTACCGTGCAAATACGGCATTTAGCGTCCACAACCTGTATTGTGTTGACAGGAGCGGCCGCTTTTTTGGGGGTAAGATTTATAAGAATCAGCCTGCCGTATTAAGTCCCAGCGATTTTTGGGATTGCGACGGAAAGTTGTATCCCACGGATAAAAGTCTGGCGGCCAAATTTGATAAGAACCCAACAGTCATTTCCGATGCTGAATTTAGTGATGACGGAAAATTCTTATGCACAGCAGATACCGGCGGCATGCTGAAAATCTATAGCAATGTCAACCAGAACTGCGTGAAGGAATTGGGGGCACATACGGGAGAAGTCAAGCGTGTGGCGCTGGATGGCTCCTTGATTATTACGGGTGGACAGGATGGATTGTTAAAGCTTTGGAACGTGGTATGGGAATATACCTTTTAATAGTGTACTAAAACATATTTTATGGGAGGTACTGTTATGTATTACAATGATTTATCTGAGGATCGTAAACTGGATATTGTCTCTTTCGGAGAGCCTACGTTAATGTTCTTTTTAGCTCCGATGAGGGAGAACGGCGCATTGAATGATAAAGGCGTATCGGAGACGGTAGAGCATTTTCGCAAGAAGGACCGCTACGCAGCAGAGCTTGCCTCTTTTCTTTGCAAGCCTTATGAAAAAGGCAATAAGTTTCAGTGCGGTACAATGAATATGGTTACAGCCGACAAGGTGTATTTTGTTTTGCCAAACGAGTGGAACGCGCCTGTGGTGACGCTGCAAGACGATGCATCGTTGAGCGAACTGCCAGATCGGCTTGACTATTTTCTTGAGCGAACTTTTGATGGCTTCTTGCCGCTGGGCAATCGTCACGGGTCGCCATTAAAAGGCCAAAGCATATATGTCATTTCCCTGGGAGTTAAACTCGATGATGTTGATGGAAATCTGCAAAATTTGATAAGCTTGTCCGAATTTGTTTAATACACTTAAAATTCACCAATGTAGGGGGATGGCAAGGTTAGCCCCCCTCTTTCATCAGAAAAATAACCGGAGGTGACGCATTTGGATTCATCCATCACCATGCAATTTGTCATGATGCGCGCGCAGGCGGAGCTTGCGGCGGGCAATGGCGCGGAGCTTGCAGTAGAGCATGTTTTTTTAGGCATTTTGAAGCTTGCCGAGCTTCAGCCCAAAGATATCACACCAAAAGAGAAATACCATAGCGGAATCAAAGAGGATATTCGCCAAGTACGGGCGCTTTTGTCCGAAGCCGGGATCGATTCGTCACGCGCACGGGGCCAATTGCGCGGGATGCTGCGCAGTTATCGCTTTCCTGAAAACAGGAATATCCAAGCAGAGATGACATCGATGATGAATACGGCGTCACAGGTGGCCGCCGCCATGGGTTCTGAGGAACTGACCGCTGCCATGGCGCTTACGGTGCTGTTGAATGATCCAATCGGCGTCATCGGTGAGATTGTTCCCCAAAGTGGAAACAAGGCCGTTTTACAAAACGGCGAACCGGCGGCGGAGGCCGCTGTCCCAATACCGAAGAGCAATGAACAAACGCCCGACGCAGCATCTGAAATGGGGCTTGGCTTCCTGCCGGAGCTGACGGCGCGCATCCGCACCATGCGCTCCAAGCTACTCTCCACTGTTTGCGGGCAGGATCATGTGGTTCATGCTTTTTCGGAAGGTATGTTCAGCGCGGAGGTGCTGGCGGCAAGCGATGAAAAGCGCAGGCGCCCACGGGCTATCTTCGTTTTCGCGGGGCCTCCGGGCGTCGGGAAGACCTTCCTTGCCGAACAGGCGGCGGAAGCGCTCAGCATTCCCTATAAACGATTCGATATGTCCAGCTTTTCCGATCATCAGTCGTATATGAACCTCATCGGCTTTGAGCGTAGCTATCAGGGAGCAAAACCGGGCACGCTGACCGGCTTTGTCAAACAGCACCCGCACAGCATTTTACTGTTTGATGAGATTGAAAAAGCGCACCTGAACACGATTCACCTGTTTTTACAGATACTCGACGCTGGCAGGTTGTCCGACAAATATATGGATGAAGATGTTTCGTTTAAGGATACCATCATTATTTTTACATCCAATGCGGGACGTTCTCTCTATGAAGGCGACGCAAAGCAAAACGCTGCGGGTATTCCGCGCAAGACCATATTGAACGCGCTGGAAACTGAGAAAAATCCACAGACAGGGCAGCCTTTCTTCCCCGCCGCCATTACCTCCCGTATGGCCACGGGCTGGCCGCTTCTGTTCAATCACTTGCAGGCAAACGATTTGGAAAAAATCAGTGCGGGAGAATTCAAGCGATTTTGCGAGTTGTTCCACAAACAGTACGGAATTACCGTAAGCGCGGATGACCTACTGGCAAGTACGCTCCTCTTCGCGGAAGGTGGTCAGGCCGACGCGCGCACGCTGCGGGCACAAACGGAGCTTTTCTTTAAAAACGAAATATTTAAGCTTTGTCGGTTATTCAACGTGGATTCCTTTCTCTCCGTGTTGGAGCGTTTGGACAGCCTCCGGTTTGAAGTTGATGCCGTACACCTCTCTGCCGATGTACTTCCCCTATTCCAGAACAATGAAAAAGCAGAAATCCTGATTTTCGGTACGCCGTGGTTTGCAGACGCATGCAAAGAAAAGCTGCCTGGCTTCGTTTTTTATCAGACCACAAATCGGGATGAGGCGCTGAAAATCGCCGGTGAAAAGGACATCCGGTTAGTCCTGCTTGATCTAAGTACACGGGATGAAACCGCAGCAAAAAACGACGAAAGCAGCCTGTCTCCTAATCTTGCAGCCGCAACAGGGACAGTGAACGCCTTTGATTTTGCGCCTATGGCAGCGGCGAGTATACACGAAGGTAATGAGCTGTTTAGCGCTATTCGTGAACGTCTTCCCGAACTGCCGGTGTATCTTCTGGAAACAGAATTATTTAAGATCGACAGCGAGCTTCTCATGTCTTTTGTGCGTGCGGGAGCCAGAGGCAAGCTCTCCGCGCCTACCGATGATTTTACGGTGTTTGAAGATGAGCTTGAAGATATCTGCAAGCGGATGTACATGCAGAGCGTAGCGGCGCGCATGGCCGGGGAACGCAAGGTGCTGTATTTTGAAACCGCGCCTAAATTTACCCCCGATAAAAAAGAAGTCGTTATTCGGGTTCGGGACCTCCAGTTGAAGCGCGCGCTGGCTGCGGAGGACGCCGGAGAGGTGTTGACGGACGCTGAAAAGCCGAACATCCGGTTCGCGGATGTGATTGGTGCAGGTGAAGCGAAAGAAGAATTGCAATTCTTCATCAATTATCTTAAAAATCCCAAAAAATTCTCGGCGCAGGGCTTAAAGCCGCCTAAGGGCATACTCCTTTACGGCCCTCCGGGAACGGGCAAAACGCTGCTGGCCAAAGCTATGGCCGGAGAAAGCGGCGTCGCTTTTATCCCCGCTGTGGCAAGTTCGTTTGTCACCAAGTATCAAGGAAGCGGCCCGGAATCCGTCCGTGCGCTATTCAAAAAGGCACGGCGGTACGCCCCCGCCATCATCTTTATCGACGAGATCGACGCGGTGGGACGCACACGCGGCGGCTCGGACTCCGCGCATGGCGAGGAAATGGCGCTCAACGCGCTGCTTACGGAAATGGATGGTTTTTCTGTCGATCCAAAACGCCCCGTCTTTGTGCTGGCGGCAACGAATTTTGATGTTGAGGAAGGCAAAGGTGGCATGGGCACCATCGACGCAGCGCTTGCCCGGCGCTTTGACAGAAAGATCATGGTGGATCTGCCGAATAAGGATGACCGGCGGCAGTATATCGAAATGATGCTCAAAAAGAATAAGACGCACATCGTTACAGAGCAGATGATCGAGCGCCTTGCCGGGCGTTCCACCGGTATGAGCCTTGCCAATATGGCGTCGGTGCTGGAACTCGCCAACCGCATGGCGGTGAAGCAAAACAAGCCCCTTGACGACGCGCTGCTGGATGAAGCGTTTGAGCTTTCCCGCTTTGGCGCGGAGAAAAACTGGGGTCATGAATATTTGGAGCGTGTCGCACGGCACGAATCCGGCCACGCTTTCTTATGCTATTTGGGCGGGAATACCCCTTCCTACCTGACCATTGTCGCCCGAGGTGGCCATGGCGGTTATATGGAGCATTCCGATCAGGATATGGGGCCGCTGCAAACCAAGGAGGATTTAATCAGCCGTATCCGCGTAAGCCTCGGCGGGCGGGCGGCGGAGATCGTGTATTACGGCGAGAAAGACGGCGTGTCTACCGGCGCGTCAGGAGATTTGGAACAGGCTACCCGCGTTGCCCGCGCCATGATCTGCAATTACGGTATGGACGATGAATTCGGCATGGCCGTCATGAGCGCAGAGGAAGCCACACGCGGCCCGCTGGCCGCCAAGGTATCCGAGCGCGTCAGCGCTATCATCCGCGATGAAATGAAAAACACCGTAGAGATTATTGCGAAGAATAAACACCGTATGGACCGCATGGTAAATGCGCTGCTGGAAAAGAACAAGCTGACCCGTGAGGAAATGGAAGCACTGCTGGATCAGGAGTAAACTGGGGAAGATTTTACGCCGAACGCACAGAGTGTCGGCAAATATGGAGGTAGCAATATGAAAACTCTTCTGCGCATTATGCTTACCATCTGGCTGGCGCTGAGTCTGACAGCCTGTGGAGCGCCCTCCGCGGCAGCACCCTCTCCGACCTCGCCTACGGCATCGGATACTGTGACATTTGCTGACCCGGTGCTGGAGGCGATGGTGCGCGGGGCTATGGGTAAGCCGGAGGGCAATATCACTGTGGCGGAGGCGGTAACGAGGTTGAGTCTCAGTACCGAATGGCAGCGGTACATTTCCCAAGAGACACCGATTAAGGATATCGGCGGGCTGGAAAGCTTCACAAACCTTGAAAGCCTTGACCTGTCCTTTCATGCAATCACCGATATCACGCCGCTGGCGGGGCTGAAAAAGCTCACCTCGCTGTCGCTAAGCAATAACCCTGTCGCCGATATCTCGCCACTTGCCGAGTTGACAAATCTGAAAGTGCTGATTTTGACAGGCTGCAAGGCGCAGGACTACGCGCCTCTTGCAAAGCTTGTCAACTTGGATTTCCTGATGCTTGACCATGCGACGATCGCCGACGTGTCGCCGCTTGTCTCGCTCACAAAACTCAAGCATCTGTACCTTACAGGCAGCCCCATAAACAATTATTTACCGCTGTCGGATATCTACCAAAACTTAGAGCAAAAGGATTTCACCATTGCATTCACGCTTGCCGAGCTTGGGTTTACCATGAACGACGCCAACAATCAGGCGAGCTATGGGGACGTTCAGCGCGACGGGTTGAGCGTGAACATCAACCACGCCGAGTGGGGCGCTCCGCAGTCTGAAGATATGACGAAATGCGTAAGAATGGACTTAATGCTGTATAGCGGGTATACCTTGGTCGTCTTGTACTATCCGGAAATAAGCGCCTATGTCTTTCAAATGAACATCAATGGTGAACAGATGAACTACATCTACAACGCGGCGGACGGTACATTCATGATGGATTCCAACAACAGGGAACGCTTTGAGAGAATGATAACGGAGGCGCTGGGCGAAACGGGCGAAACGGACGTGCTGCTTGCGCCCATCCCCGTTTTTGACGACACGATCAGGGAAACCTTCGGCATAACCGCCGACGCGCTCTACGCGCTGCCGTTTGAACAGACAGCGGCGCAGCCTGAGCAAACGACCGCGCCATACACCCAGCCATACGAGCGGTTGGGATTCACCGCAGACACAGCCAACGCGGTCTGCATATATGAGCGGCAGGAGCCGCACTACATGCGCATTGCCATTCACAGACCGGAATGGGGTGAGAACCCCGATGGCTGGAATATGGAGTTTTATGACGATGATATGAACGGCTATAAGCTACATATTCTGTACTATGAAACTGAGGGGAAATATCACGTTTCCATAGAGAAAGATGGCGTGGAAGCTGGTTTTGAAACCTACCCAGCCACGGGTGAAAAAGGTTGGGAATATCCCGACTTGGAAATGGCTCATCGGATGTTTAACGATGCTTTTGGAACGACAGGCAAAGAACTGTATGACAAGGCACCGTCACCGGCCTACTTTGAGCAGGTGGTTCAGGAGCGTTTCGACATGAGTATCGAAGAACTCTATGCGCTGCCCACCCAATAGAGGAACAAGTGAACCTTTGAGGAAATGGAAGCGCTGCTGGGCCAGGAGTAGCCTGTGATTTTAACAAAAAGCGATTCCGGTATGAAAGGGGCAATGTTATGGAGCTTGATAAGCTTTGGACAGGCAATATCGGGGATGTTGCCCGCGGATATTGTATAGACAGCTTTTTGTCGGATACAGAATTGGGCGCGTCATCCGGCTGCGGCAGCAGGTCACAGGAGAGTTCTATTTGCTGACGGTTCTGAAAAAACAAACAAACCGCTTTGGGCGTGAGGAAGCGGATTTTATACTGGAGCAGATGCGCTTTGCCTCGGAGCATTTCCGGCATGGGAATTTGCAGCAGGTTCCCCTATGCGGCACGTTCCGCGATCAGCGTTTTTTTATCGTGCAGGAGTGCCCCTATACGCTCACGCAATACATAAAAGCGTCCGGCGGAAAGCTGATCGCCCCGATTGCTCTGCAAATCGTCTTTCAGATGCTGGACGCGCTGGAGTTTCTGCATCATATTCCGGCCCAGGAAGCCGGAACTGAGCGAACCTGCGTGACCCACGACTATCTGATTCCGGAGCATATTTTGTTGACGGACAATGGCTTTACGCCGACAGTGAAGCTCTCCGCACAGCACAAGCTCTATCTGGGCCGGGACGATGATGATCCACTGTATGGTGACTCCATACAGTTCTTTTATCTGCCTGTCGAAGCATGGTTGCACAGTGAAAAGACGGGCCGGATAAAGAGCAATTTGTGGACGGTGACGGCGCTGCTTCACTCCATGCTGACCGGGCTGCCCTATCTTGATGATCATGAGCTGTTTATGAAGAAGCTCAAGGACAAATCCGCATTCTCGGCCGTAAACAGGCGCAATCTGTCTGTACCGCAAAGCCTTGCCAAGCTGATTGATACTGTTCTTGCGCAGCGTGATTTCCCGTATGACCTGACGGCCTCAGACTATAAAAGCATGCTGGAGGAAAGCGCTGAAAAGCCGTATGTCAGGCCGCCCCGCGTGGACGATGACGATGATGCCTTGCTGGATAAAACCGACTTTGAGGACGTCGATAACGTTTTTTGCGCGGACGCACTTGTCATATCCTCTCCTGCTACGCCTGTCCTTGACACAGATATGTCCTGTAAAAAACAATCGGATTTTACTTCCGATCAGGATGCGGTTCCTCCCGTACCCAAACAGGAGTATCTTCCTAAAGGCACTCGCCTGTTTGATGCCTTTGAAATCACTTCTGACAAACCGGAAACAAATGATTTTGGATGGTATCGTTATTCCGCACGCCGCGTGCAACCTGAACCCACTGCGCGGGAATATACCGTGATACAGGCCACACGCCATTACAGGACTTGTTTTGAGAGGATTGAACAGTGGCGGCGGCTGGAATATCCCAATATTCGTCGTATGCTTGCCATGGGATTTCATGCCGGAGACACGCTCGTCATGGCCTTTGAGGGGCCGGAAAACGCAAGCGACATATGGCTTGAAAATATGGCCAGCCTGCGCAATCAGGATTGGGCAAGCTTCGTGAAAAACATTCTGGGCACAACGCTTGGATGTGCGCGTGGGCTGTACTTTCTTCATCAGAACAAACTGATCCATGGCGATATCAAGCCGTCAAACCTGTATGGGCATGGCGTAAATATAAAGCTTGACGGCCTATGGGTTCCCGAAAATGGCGGCTACACGCCTGCATACGCTTCGCCGGAGCAGTTTGAAGACCGGGCCATTGATGAAAGTACAGATGTATGGAGCCTTGGCGTCACATTGGTGGAACTGCTTTTAGGAGATCGTCAATGGAGCAAGGGGCCGGTGTGCAGCCTTGTCTATGAAGAACATCTTAGAATACGCTGTAAACCGCTCCCGGAGATACTTTGGAGCATATTGCATGGCTGTCTCCAGACGGATAGCTCAAAGCGCATGCGTGTCAACGAGCTTATAGATTTGCTTGAGCGTAATCGTTTGGATACTTAAAAAACCTATCCGATGAGGCTTATGTACTTGCCAATAAAAAAATGCCAAAGTGTAAATTCACGCTTTGGTGTTTTTTCGCTTTTTATATTTTATTTCGAGTAGTATAGAGACAGATCAAACAGGAAAACGTCTGACGGAAAGGAGCATTCTGTATGAGCAAACAGCAAAACAAAACGCATATCTGCGAGGAACACTTGGGCGCGCACTGCCGCTGTACCGTTTGCGGGAATTTCTGCCATGATTATCACAGCAACGACGACGGAACGTTTGCTGCCTCGGGCAAGGTCGCAACCGATCGATGCGCCCGTTGCGGAGATGAGGAGCACTATTACGCCGACAGCGGCAAAGTGATCGAAAACTACCGGGGCCGATCCTATGAGTGTGAACCCGAGTCTGTTGGTCCAACCAGGCAACAAAGACAGGGTGAATTGCTGTACCTAGTGGGAAAATCGGACGAATCGTACCTCATAACGGGCATTACGGAAAGATCGGTTGCGGAAAAGACGGGACTTCGGCATTTAACCGTGATCATCGTACCCTTTATAACCGATGGTGCAAACAAAGGCTGCTGGATCGTCCATAACCGGCACGATAAGCAGATCGCCAAAGGAAAAACCAGTGCCCCGCTGAGCCTCAACTTGTTCGGCGGACACTGCTGTCCGCCAGAGGATGATGTTGCCGGGTTTATAGGCAAGACGGTAGAGCTTGAGCTGCTTCGGGAAAACGCCCTGCGCGAGCTTTCCGAGGAGCTGCTTTGTAAAAACGGAACGGAAAAGCGGTTGGAACTGTGGCGTGACGGCGTGTTTGCCGGAGAGTTCCTTTACGCCTCGTCTTACGAGGTATGCCACGAGAGCCTTATCCCGGTCGGCTTTACGGAATACGCGGCGCAGGATAACGTCGAGTATTCCTATATATTCGCGCTGCCTGTGCCGGGAGACCAAGCGGAGCAGATTATTGCCGCCGACAATTATGAAAAGCGCGGCCAAATCATAGAAGGCATGGTATATGAAGCCGATATCGCGCTGCCGGTAATGTTTATGCCTGAACCAGAATTGAAACAGCTTTGGGAAAAACGTGATCCGGGGATTGAAGTATGTGATGCCATTACCCGCCTTTGGGAGGAACAAAACCGTGTGGTGTATCAAAGGCTGCTCGATTGCATTGGCACCCATGAGGTTTTTTAGACCCATTAATTCTATCCACGGATCAAAATGAGAAGGGGAACTCAAAATGAAGCTGGCATGCTTATTCGGACACCGCTGGGAGGGCTGCGTCTGCCGCCGCTGCGGCACAAAGGCTCATGAGTACAGTGACCGCCACAAGTGGGTATATCTTGGAACTGAGGAGAAGGGATGCTCTCTCTCATCGTCGCGTGGAAGCGGGCAGTATCTTGACTCATGCTATGGTGCGGATTGCCAATTCTGCGATGCGAACAACCGGGTGAATTACATCTATATTTGTCAAACATGCGGCATGAAGAAAATCTCTTCTTTTAAGTTATAACGTCAGGAGTGAAACCATGGATAAGCTTTACACGATGCTGCGACAGGCCGAAGAGACAGAGGCTCTGGCGCGAAAGCTGACGGAAGAAGCCGGTTTAGCTTTGCCGGACGCGCCTTCTTCAGAAATCAGAGAGTGCTCCGACCAATCTGACGCAATGTCTTTATATGAAAAAGCTTGGGAGCTGTATCAGCAGGTGGAAGCACAGGTAAGGATGCAACTGGATGATATGGACAGCGAGGAAAGCAACCTTTTACTTGCACAGACCTTGTTGGACATTCATATTCATCCGAATTCGGGCCTGAAACGGGATACCCCCGCACTTTGGGAATCTCAGTATCTCTGGCTCAAGCTGTATTACCAAACCCGAAATGAGGCGTATCTGGAAAAAGCGAAGCTTTGTGACGGGATACGAAATGCCTGCGTAGAAAAAATTGTACAGGAGGACAATCAATGAAACGACTATTTTTTATCAGCCTGATATTGATCCTATGCCTGTCGCTGTGTTCATGCGGTTCAACAAGTGACAGTTCTGATCACGCTTCAGATGCTGGCCGTTCAGCAGATACCCTTGAGAACGAACCGACTGTGTCGGTAACGGAACAGCCCGCGCAACCGAGCGCAACCTCACGGACCGAAGAATCAAGTCCCGGCGTTTCGTTCCCCTTTGAAGACGATGAAGGGCGCACACGCTACCGTTTGGTGATAAACGGTACAGAGGTCGAGACGGAAAACTACCCCTTCACACTCCCGGATGAGCCAAACGGCGGTTATTATCCGATTGAGGACGTACTAAACTGTTTTGGCGTGGCTTGCCTGACAAATGAAGATAAGAGCGCCTGTGTGACGGTAATTAATAATGCTCTCATTCAGGTATTCGCAGATTCGCCTACGCTGACCTACGGCAGCAAGACAATTTCTGCTGTGGACACCAAGATTGTTCCTGTTGTGGTTGACGGAGCATTATATGTCCCCAGTTTCTTCCTAATGCAGCTTTCAGACAGCAGTATTGTGGATTTCAGCGATGACCGAAGCGCGGCAACCCTGGATACTGATATTGTCGTGGATGGATCAATATCGGGGCTTGTCGGCGTTGATGCCAGCGTGCTTGAACAAGGCGGCTCCGGTCAGGTAATAACCGAAGGAGAACACCGTTGCTCGAAGTGCGGCGGAGCCGGTGGGTATAACGATCAGTATTTTGATCAGGTTATGGTCAATGGACGGTGGCAGCAAATACCCAAGAGCCGCTGGACACATTGCCCGGTTTGCGGCGGCAGTGGCACGGTGAACTGATCAGGGAGCGTTGTGAAAGTTATCGGTATCCAAGGCGTCTATACATTGAGCGGTGAACTATGGAAGGTGAATGCGTATGTGGCAGTGTTTATTCAAAGGGCATGATTGGGATAGCCGGATTGAGGCGCATCAGCTTAAAATGATACAACGAACAAAAAGAGATATCCGACTTTTTCGGTTATGGAAGAAAAGCCCCTATGTCGAGGTGCGTATTGCGGCCATTTATAAACTGAAAAATCAAGAAATGCTTTCCCACATCGCTCAGACAGAACATGTAGACGAGCTGCGCTATGAGGCCGTAAGAAAGCTGACGGATAAAACTCTGCTTGCCAAAATCACAATTGAGGATGAGAGCGATTATATTCGGGACATTGCACATCGTAAGTATGCCTGCCGTAAGGGGGACAAATTGTGGGATGCCTCCGAAATGGATGCGGACGCGGAAAAGGTGATCTCTGCGATTATGGAACGTAATGCCCATCTGCACTTTCTCGCAACAGGTCAGAGAATTGATGAGGAATGGTGGTGAACCGCCGCCCGAACAGCAAAAGTACCGGTAAAGGTTGGTCGATACAATGAGCACAATAAAAGAGATTTCAATCCGATGTGCCGTTTGCGGCATAAAGAGCAAACAGGCTGTATTGACCTCATACAGCCTGTTCGGTGAGCCTGACTTGGATTTTCGGCCAGCTCCGATGCTGCGTTCAACGATGAAATATTGGTTGATGGAGTGTCCAAACTGCGGGTATGTAGCAAAAACTCTACGCAGATGGCCATGTGCTACTAAAGAAACCTTGCGCCAGATTTACAGCGGGCTGGATGCAAGCCTGCCTTTTTCCGCACATACTTTTCATAAACGGGCGCTGTATTGCGAACATGTCCGGGACACCACCGGCGCGCTGCGTGCCTATCTTTGTGCGGCATGGGCCTGTGACGATGCGGAGGATGATATTCATGCTATGGCCATGCGGCTCAAATGCCTGGAAGTGGCGCAGAAAAAGCTGCATTATTGCCGCCGCAGTAAATGGCGCAAGTACATGCAGCTCATTGCTGACCTGCTGCGCCGAACTCAGAATATTGCGGCCCTGCGCGATATGGACACGAATGACCATCGGCTTGATTATATGACACGCGAGCTGCTGATCTATCAAAAGGCTCTTGCGGAAAAGCATGATTTTTCAGTGCATAACCGGGCCGAGATCGACTTGGAGCCATTTGATGATTTTAATGAAAGGAAGTCCAGTGACGGCCCTGATCCGTCATATGAACTTGAAGCAGATCTGGCACAGGCATTGTCCATGCATCCATCGGACCGTACAGAAGCATTGGAAAGGCTTGATTGCCTGCGTCCACATGAACTGAATCTGCCGTACCATGCGTATGACGCAGTGCTGCGGCAGCATCGGGGCTTGCCTGTAAGCACAGATAATCCATATGATGTCGAGGACATTGCCAAGGTTGTAAACAGCGAGTTTCTCAATATGATGGAAACCTTTGCGGTGCCGCATAGTATGGTGCGTGAGCGGGTTACGCTTCAAAACAAAACATGCATGGCAATACTGTATCAGCTTTATACCAGTCCGTATCTTGAGCAAGAATGGAAGAATTATGCCAATGCGCAGGAACGGTTATACCTGATGCGTATTGACGATTTGTTTTCCGATGATAGCTATCTGGTCGGATTGATCGAACCGAGAACCCTTGATAAGCCCAAATAGCCTTGCCGAATTCTCTGCGGTCTGCATACATCATTATATTGAAACGCCAAAGTGTAAATCCACGCTTTGGCGTTTTTTCATCTGAAAGTATTTTTCTCAGGTAAGATGAACATATCAAAACGATTATTAAGAACTACTTAAGGAGGAACGCCTCATGATTTATCTTACAGGAGATATTCACGCTTCCCATGGTATTGAAAGGCTTTCGGATAAAGACTTTCCCGAACAAAAAGGGCTTACAAAATCCGATTATATGATTATTTGCGGCGATTTTGGGTGTGTGTGGGATGGCGGCAAGCAAGATCAAAACTGTCAGGATTGGTTAGAGGAGAAGCCCTTCACGACACTGTTTGTGGATGGCAACCACGAAAATTTTGACCTGCTAAACAGCTATCCCGTAAGCGAATGGAACGGCGGCAAAGTACAGTTTATACGCCCTCATGTGATTCATTTGATGCGTGGGCAGATTTACAGCTTAGATGGGAAAAGCTTTTTTACGATGGGGGGAGCTGCCTGCCATGATATATGGAATGGCGTCCTCGATATGGATGACCCTTCGTTCCCCGTTAAGTTTGATTATATGAAAAAGCGAAATATGTTCTTTCGCGTCAATCATTATTCCTGGTGGAAAGAAGAGCTGCCTTCGCAATCAGAGATGGAGGAAGGTTATCAGAACCTTGCAAGGCACAATTTTACTGTGGACTATGTTATCACCCACTGCCTGCCGGATAAATACCATTTGGCCTTTGATGAAAGCGAATATACATCCGACAGCCTAACGCAGTTTTTCACCTCACTCGATAAAAAAGTCACCTGTAGACAATGGTTTTGCGGACACTATCACACAAATCGGATCATGGATGACAGGCACACCGTGCTTTATGAAGCGATCATCAGTGAGCGCCAATGGGATACCGCAAATAAGGCAAAACGAAAACAGATACTAAAACAAATTTCTTAAAGGGGGCACTGTGATATGACATACGCTAACTGGAGAAGCATGGACGATGCGGCCGCTATGCAGGGTGTGCGCCCGGATATGACCAGAGAAGAGTTGATAGAGGTCGCTTATGGGGCGCGTTCCGGAGCTGCAAGGAGAATTGCGGTTGTATATCTTGATGATCCTGAAATCACGCGGGCCTTTGCATTGGAAGATCGTGATCCTATGGTACGGCGAGGTCTTGCCCGCAGATTGACAGATGCAGAATCTTTAGAGCAACTACTGAATGACGCAGATTACTCCGTCAGAAAAGCAGCGGCCGATACGCTTAGAAAGCTTCAGGAAAAATGAATTGCCAAGATGTCTATTCACGCATTGGCAATTATTCGCCCGGACTTCTTGATACTACGGTATGGTATAGATACACAGCATACGGAGGAATCCATTTATGAAGAAAGTACTTATCGTATCCATTCTATTTATAGCGATGATCAATCTTTACGGTTGTTCAAACGCCTATGAAAGCAACGGCACTGTAACCGTAAAGAACGCAAAAGGAAATAAGGTTTCATATCAGATAGCAGAAATCGGAACGAACAGCGACGGCAAGACATGTGTTTATATCCAGGGAACGAAAGCTGCGGACGGTAAAGAAACCTCCGTATGCGCCTATGTAATGTCGGGTGTGGATTTTGATTGGGACATTTATGTTGGTGCATCAATTACTGTAGACGGCACGGTTTATGACGCACTCAGTACAACACCATACCTGGCCACATTACCCGGAAATCTTGTTTGCTTTGAATACGATACGGATCAAACGCCGGATACAATCACGGTTTTTCATAGCGACAATCAGCAAGGCGGTGTTTCGGTTAATGTTGCCAAATTAGCGCTTGAACCTGTCCCTTACTGCCAGGGACTATCCACAAAAGTCAATTATGAACCGAACACGGGAGAGTAAAAAAGGTGATAAAATGCTGATTTCTAAAAATCAAAATGAAGAGTATGGTTATGTGCCCTCCAACCCAGTTTTGCTAAACGGCTATGCGGATATACGGCATTTCTTTGGAGGATTGCATACCGAAAAAGGTTGCACGGTGACTTACAGGAGAATTGGATCGACGTTTGAGTCTCAAAGCAGCCATATGATAGATGTCTTTGAAGTGTCGGGAGATGACGGCAATAAACTGCTGTATCTTGATGTTTATGGAAACGGCCAGTTCAAAGCACCTAAAGGATATAAATTAACACCAAAGATAAATCCGTCGAAAAAGGATAGATGATTTTCAAAGGTTCGCGCTCTATTGAAAGGCTGATTTTTACATTGTATAGATTCCTGAATTATTGCCTGACGCAGTGAAATAAACCGTCGTATGGGCGGCAAAGTAACAGCCCTTGATGTTGAACGGCGGTTATAAAAAACCGCCGTTCTCTTTAAAGTTAGGCTTTGTTAAACTTCGCTGTTGATATTTCTTTCTCCTTGCTGTATAATAGAACCATAAACCAGCAAGGGAGAAATCCAAATGCCTACCAATATAGACATCAACAATCTTACAGACGAACAAAAGGAACAATTAATTATAGCCCTTCAAGCATCTTTAAGCAAATCACAGCATAGAGAAGGCAAACTAATTAATGAAATCCGCGAAACCAAATTCAAGAAAGGCTTTGCATGTCCCATTTGTGGAAGTATCAGCGTGGTACGTCACGGCACTTATAATGGTCGTCAACGCTACCTTTGCAAAGACTGCCATAAAACCTTCAGCGACCTAACCAATACCCCTCTCAGTCGGACTAAATTCCCTGATAAGTGGATTCCTTTCGTAGAATGTATGCTTAAAGGGTACTCCCTTCGTAAGTCTGCTGAGATAATTGGTGTGTCTTATGTCTCGCTGTTTTATTGGAGGCATAAACTCCTAACTGCCCTTACAGAAATGGAAAACAACGCTTTTGATGGTATCGTTGAAATGGACGAAACCTACTTTCTCCATTCCGAGAAGGGAAAAAAGAACTTAAAAAACCGAAAAGCACGTAAACGCGGAGGTGCTTCTAAACTTCGTGGCATTAGCCATGAACAGGTTTGCGTGCTGGTTGCAAGAGATAGAAGCAAAAACACAGTCTCTAAGGTGTCTTGTATGGGGAGAATTAGAACTGAGAAAGTTGATGAACTTGTCGGTTCGTTCCTCTCCCCTTCTAATATTCTGTGTACAGACGGTTGGAGAGCCTATAAGACTTACGCTAAAGATAAGGGTATGGAATACTACGCGCTTAAAGATCGACATGTCCTGAAGGGCATTTATCACATCCAGAACGTCAACAGCTACCATAGCCGGATGAAGAAGTGGCTGGATCGGTTTAATGGTGTAGCAAGTAAATATTTGGACAACTACCTTGCGTGGTTTAAGTTTCTTGATTCTAAGGGCTTTGAAGATAATACGACGAATTTAAAGAGCATGTTGGTTGAATCTTGTTTACATAGTATGTGTGTAACCAACGATTCTTTGAGGTTGAGGGAGTTTATGGTTGCATAAAATAGGGAAAAACTAAAACATATGTTTTGGTGTCACTATTGTTTGAAACCATAATATAATATTAAGGAATGGCATATTATGAACGATATTATTATTGACTTGTATTATATGCGATAATATAATTTAACGTAACGGAGGGTTTCTACTATGGTTAGTGGAACAAACGACAAATTATTACTAGAATATGATTATTTTAAAAATCATTTTGAAGAAATTAGATCTAATTTCTTTGGTAAACATATTGCGATAAAAAATAGTGTAATATTAGGCTCCTATGATTCTTACCAAGAAGCTATAGAACAAACATGTAAAACAGAAGAAATAGGGACGTTTTTAGTGCAAGAGGTTGTTAAAAATATTAGTGACCTATATCATGTGTATCATACCCGTGTAAATTAATAATAGGAGCTAAAAGTTGAAAAATAATGCTTTTACCGTACAACATAGTACATTAGTTCATCAATTAATAACAAAAGTTACGGTTATTAATCCGATCAATAATAAGTCCATAGAAGTAAATGCTATATGGGACACCGGAGCTACGTCTACATGTATAACTAATAAGGTTGTTAATGATTTAGGATTAGAGCAAACCGGTGTTTGTACTATTTCTACGGCTAGTGGTATTTCACAAGCTCCACGATACGGGATATCTTTAAAGTTACCTAATAATCTTCATATTAATCCGTTTCAAGCAGATATGGTAACGTTGCATGATAATGTTGAAATGTTGATTGGCATGAATATAATTACAACAGGAGATTTTGCCCTGACAAACCACAACAACAAAACAACCTTATCATTTGTTTTTCCATCAATGGGAGAAACAGACTATGTTAAGATTTTAAATGGTAATAATTCTGGCATAAGCCGCAACGCCTTATGCCCTTGCGGAAGCGGCAAAAAATACAAAAAATGTTGCGGGTCTAATTAGGATTATAAGACTATTGAAATTCAAGACCTTCCCTAATTGGGAGGTCTTTTTCTATTCCCAAATAGTTGAATTTCTCCAAATCTCATTATATGATGTAGCCAAAACAAGGAGGCGGCCTATAATGGATGTTTATCAAGAGCTAATAGATCAAATCAAAGGGAAAACAGTTAATCATATTGTTGCTGGTAATGATTCTGATGGGTTTGATATTGTTTTTACCGATAAATCGGCATTAGAATTGCATATGGTAAATGATACTTTGGCATGGGCTTATGTGGAAGATGTTAGTGTGTTTGAAGCCGAGATCGAGAATGAATTGGAAGAGGATAAATAAGAACAATCTGTTAAATCAAAACCACCAGTTGAACTGGTGGTATGCACTAGCCCTAAAAGGGCATATTACAGGCCAGCGTCTTAAGACGCGTTGAATGGTCCGCCAATCGCATTACTTTCACTGGCCGCCGCTAAAGCGG
>JBMOLJ010000113.1:0-29861 GCA_049324235.1 Bacillota bacterium | reverse complement strand
GGCGGCCAGCCTCCCGCACCGTCGGGAACGGCCGTTTCCGTTATTTCAGCAACGCCGGCGCCGGCGGTTGCAGCCACCCCCGCGCCCACGGTCAGGACTACGCCTGAACCTACCCCCGCGCCGAAGCTCACTTTCATCGATAAGGTCGTCTGCACGGCGAACGACTCCGTGAACATACGCGGCGGGGCGGGCATGGACGCGCCGGTCATCGGAACCCTGCCCGCGGGAAAGACCGCCGACGTTATCAAATATTATGATGAATGGGCGCATATCTCCTATAACGGCATCGTGGGATATGTGAGCCGCGCGTATATTATGGACAAGGACGCTTCCGCGGCTTCCGTGCCCATGGGGGACTGGGCGGCGATCCTCGTCAATCCTTCGCATCCCCTTCCAAAGGGCTACAGGGTATCGGTCGCCGGTTTTGAGGGAGGGCAGGTGGACGCCCGCATCCTTGCGGTATGCAAGCAAATGTTCGCGGACGCAAAAAAAGACGGCGTTACGCTCAGGCTTGTCGACGCATACCGGAGCTACGCGCGCCAGAACGAGCTGTATCAAAAGAAGGTGAACAGCTTTGTAGCAAAGGGCTACAGCCGCGCGGACGCCGAAACCAAGGCCGCGACCATCACCGCGCGCCCGAACACCAGCGAGCACCAGACGGGGCTTGCGCTCGACATCGTAACGCCTTCGTACACGTCGAGAGACAGCGGGTTTGCGAAGACGAAGGCGTTTGCATGGCTGAACGCCCACGCGCAGGACTACGGCTTCACGCTGCGGTACAAGGCGGATAAGGTATCCGTTACAAAGGTGATTTACGAGCCGTGGCACTGGCGTTTCGTCGGGGTAAAGGCCGCAAAGGCGATGAAGCAGAGCGGCCAGTGCTATGAGGAATATTTGGGTAAGGCGGGGTGAGGTTGAACGGCGGGCGCGTGCCTTTGAACGCGTTAGGGCGCGATAACAAAGGCAAATTATAATAAAGGATACATATTATACCATTAAAATTGTGATATAATATGTATTGTTTTTTATATTCGAAAGGGGCTGCACGCGCAAAATGGCAACAGAACTTGAGCAGGCAAAGAAAAACAAAGCCGATGAGTTTTATACGCAACTGTCGGACATAGAAGCGGAAATGCGCCATTATAAAGAACACTTCAAGGATAAGGTCATTTTCTGCAACTGCGATGATCCGTATGAGAGTAATTTTTTCAAGTATTTTGCCATGAATTTCAACTTTCTGGGCATCAAAAAGCTGATTGCAACCTGCTATACAGGTTCCCCTGTCGCCGGTGAACAACTGTCTTTGTTTGATGTGGAAAGTTTTAAGGAGAAAAGCACGGAGGCTAAACACCCGTATAAAATTGAAATTACCGAGGTCGGGGACGAGAACGCGGACGGAGCGGTTGACTTATCGGACGTGGAATATCTGCTTAAAAACAGGAAAAACGCCCTGACGCTGCTGCATGGCGACGGTGATTTCCGTTCGCCGGAATGTACAGAATTACTGAAAGAAGCGGATATTGTAGTAACAAACCCGCCCTTTTCGCTGTTTCGTGAGTATATTACGCAACTTATAGAATACGACAAGAATTTTATTATAATCGGAAATGTCAACGCAATTACATATAAAGAAGTTTTCAAGCTGATAAAAGAAAACAGGGTATGGCTTGGACAAAGCATTCGCAGCGGTGATCGTGAATTCCGCGTGCCGGATTATTACCCGTTACAAGCAGCGGGGTTCAGGATTGACGAAAACGGCGTGAAGTATATTCGCGTCAAGGGTGTTCGGTGGTTTACAAACCTTGACTTTGAAGAACGTCACGAAAATATTACCCTATACAAGCAGTACACGCCCGAAGAATACCCGCATTATGACAATTACGATGCAATAGAAGTATCGAAAACCGCTGAAATACCCTATGACTATGACGGGGCTATGGGTGTTCCAATTACATTCCTGGACAAGCATAACCCAGAACAATTTGAAATTTTGGGGATAACACAAGGCCGTGATGAATTCGGCACTAAACCGACAAAATGGTATATCAACCCTAAACAAATCAATCCAGACGGTACAGTGTCTAATGGTGGAAAAGTCAATACTGGGGCGCAAATACTTCTTCCGCATATACCGAAAGGGGTCTACTTTATAGCCGATAATGCTGATGGGCCATTACGGCGGGTTTACGCAAGAATCTTAATCAAACGGAAAGGGGCGGCGCAATGAAAATCGAATTGCATGAAATAACCGTCCGTGAAGTCGCGGAAAACTATGTTGACAACGCCGAAGAAGGGGTTGTCGGGTATGGCGGCAAGTTAAACATACGCCCGAAATATCAGCGTGAATTTGTTTACGACGAAAAGAAACGCAACGCCGTAATAGACACTATCCGCAAGGATTTCCCCCTCAACGTGATGTACTGGGTAAAAAACGACGACGGGACATTTGAGGTCCTGGACGGTCAGCAGCGGACCATCAGCTTTTGCCAGTACGTCAAAAGCGATTTTTCCATAGACAACCGCGCTTTCCATAACCTGACAGATACCGAAAAACAGCAGATACTGGACTACAAGCTGATGGTCTATTTCTGTGCGGGCAACGACAAGGAAAAACTGGACTGGTTCAAGATTATCAATATTGCGGGCGAAAAACTTACCGATCAGGAATTGCGCAACGCCGTATATACCGGAACCTGGTTATCCGACGCAAAATTAAAGTTCAGCAAAAGCAACTGCGCGGCGTATCTGTTGTCAAAAGACTATGTGAACGGTTCGCCTATTCGTCAGGAGATATTAGAAACGGCTATCAAGTGGATTTCAAACGGCGAAATTGAAAAATATATGTCCATGCATCAGCACGACCCGAACGCCAACGAATTGTGGACGTATTTCAGGAATGTGATAGAATGGGTCCAACTCACATTTACGACTTACCGCAAAGAAATGAAAGGCATAGACTGGGGCGGCCTGTACGATAGATTCAAGGGTGAAATGTTTGACGCCGCAAAATTAGAGAAAGAAATACAAGCCCTTATGATGGACGATGATGTTACAAATAAGAAAGGCATTTATCCGTATGTATTAACCCGCAACGAAAAGTATTTGAATATCCGCGCTTTTACCGAAAGCCAAAAACGGGCGGCGTATGAACGGCAAAATGGCATATGCTTACAATGCGGCAAACACTTTGAATTGAACGGAATGGAAGCCGATCATATTACGCCTTGGAGCAAGGGCGGCAAAACAAGTTCTCAAAATTGTCAGATGCTGTGTCAGGAATGTAACAGGAGAAAAAGCGATATATAGGTGCTTAATATCCTAGTTTGTTAAGAATTTTGTGTCAATGTCAGCTGAAAGAATTATTTAATCTTGTTTAGAAAAATTCTTTCCTCTCAAAATCATTTATCTTTCAATTCTATCGTTCCGTAACGCGCTTCAAATTCGGCGATACGTTTTTTGATCAACTGCTCTAATTCCTTGTTTTTGGTCCGGCCTTCGAATTCCGCGATATAACCCAATTTGCAAAGTAACGCTGGACTGATGCGCAGGGTATACCGGGTTAAGCTGTCTTTCATAATGGCGCCTCCTTATGACGAAGTATTGACATAATTTTATCGTCATAGTAGAATGACGATAAAAAATGACGCACTTATGACGCATAAATTATCGGAGGGGCAGTAAAATGATCGATTACCAAATGATGTATATAATTCTGTTTGAAGGGATAACGGATGCCATCCTGAACATTGAAAAGCAAAATTATGGTTTTGCTCTCGATGTTCTGATAAAGGCACAACAGGAGGCCGAAGAAATGTATGTTCAGGCGGAGAAATACTAAGCCGCATAACAATTGTATGATTTAGCTCAAATAATACCGGGAATAAAATAACCTCCACCCCCTCCCCAAATCTGTCCACCCCTTTCCATTAAACCCATCTTGCATACCCCCTACAATTCCTGTATAATTTGCACGGTAATATGGAAGAACGGAAGACCGGGGGAACGTGTATTTTTGGGAAGGATGGTAGGTTATGAAGTATGTCTTTTTGTCCGTTTATGTTCTTTGTCTCATTTTTATTTCATGGTACAGTGTCCGTCGTGTAAAAACAGTGAATGACTTTTTCCTGGGGGACCGGAACATCGGCCCCTGGATGAGCGCGTTTGCGTATGCGACGACGTATTTTTCCGCCGTCATCTTCATCGGCTATGCGGGGAACATCGGCTGGAATTTCGGCATCGCCGCCGTGATGATCGGCGTGGCCAACGGCCTGATCGGGAACTATGCGGCCTGGAGGGTGCTCGCGCGCCGTACGCGCAGCATGACGCAGAACCTGAACGTTTCCACTATGCCGGATTTCTTTGAGAAGCGCTACCAGAGCAAAGGGCTGAAAATAGCGGCCGCACTCATTATCTTCATCTTTATGACGCCGTATTGCGCGTCGGTGTATACGGGGTTGAGCTATCTTTTCGAACAGACGTTCGGGATACCTTTTATCTACTGCATACTGGGCATGGCTGTTTTAACGGCCCTGTACCTTATGCTGGGCGGCTATCTGGCGACCGTGCTTTCCGACATGTTCCAGGGCATCATCATGCTGGCCGGCGTCGTGGTCCTTGTGGCGCTGGTCCTTTCCAACGCCGCGGTGGGCGGCTTTACGCAAGGGCTGCAGAAGCTTGCCGAAATCGATCCGGCCCTTACATCGCTGACCGGCGGCGCGAAGTGGCTGGACCTGATCGGGCTGATCGTGCTCACCAGCCTGGGCACGTGGGGCCTGCCGCAGATGGTGCACAAGTTCTATGCTATAAAGGACGAGCGTTCCATCAAAAGCGCCACCAAGCTTTCCACACTGTTCTGCTTCCTCATCGCAGGAGGCGCGTATCTTTCGGGCGTCTTTGGCAGGCTGTTTCTGAACAACCAGCTTGCGGTGGACGCGGTTACCGGCAAGCCTTTATTCGATACGATTATGCCGCAGGTGATCCAGATTGCGCTTCCTGAGGCGCTTATCGGTCTGATTGTCATACTGGTGCTCTCGGCTTCGATGTCCACGCTGTCGTCGCTGGTGCTGATTTCTTCTTCGGCAATATCGATGGACCTTGTGAAGGGGACGCTCAAACCCAAAATGGAAAACAAGAGCGTCGTGCTCCTCATGCGCGTATTGTGCGTTGTGTTCATCGGAATTTCCGTTTTCATCGCGACAAACAAGATCGACGCCATTGTCACGCTCATGTCCTTTTCCTGGGGCGCGCTGGCAGGGAGCTTTCTGGCGCCGTACCTGTACGGATTGTACTGGAAGGGCACCACGCGCGCAGGCGCGTGGGCGGGCGTTGTATCCGGCGTCGTGGTGACGGTGGGGCTGGGATTGTTCACCAAAATCCCCGCGCCTACCATCGGCATGATCTCCATGCTTGCCGGGGTCGTCATCGTGCCGCTGGTCAGCCTGATGACGCCGAAAATGGCAAAGGAGCATCTGGACCAAGTGTTTGCGCTGGAAGACCGGCGCAAGGCAGAAAAAAGCGCAAAATCCGCTGCGTAACTGCAAATAAAAATACAGCGCCCGCGTTTTAAGCGGAGTTGCTGATCAAAAAAGGCGGCAAACCGAGTTTGCCGCCGGTTTTTTTACCCCCCTCGCTGCGGGGTCCCCACAAAGCGAAGCTTTGTGGGGAAAAGAGGAGTTTGCTTCGACGTGCGGGGCGCTTTTTCGTCCTTTTCAGCCTTTGGAATTGATAGCATCAACAGCCTGCCGCCGGCATAGATTCTATGAGAATCAGACAAGGCGGGAGGCTGTGGCGTGCAAAAAAGAAGAAGGACACGGCATGCCTGTAAGAAGCGCCGGCAGAAAAAGCTCCGCATATTGAAGATATCGGCTGTGCTGCTCGCGCTGGCGCTTATTCTGTGGGGGATTGCCGCCTATATAACAAAAGATGGCCAAGCCACGGAAAAAGGCGGAACCACGCCCAAGCCGGAGTCGACGTTCGTGCCGCTGGGCGTTCCGATCCTGGTCTACGACCATGAAAGGAACAGAACCGTTGAAATGGACCTGGAAATGTACACGTTCAATGCGATGAGCGGCGAGATGCCGGCGGGCTATGAGCTGGAAGCGCTGAAAGCGCAGGCGGTCGCTACGCGGACGCTTGCTGTATATAAAATGGAAGGGCATCCCTGCGGCAGGAGCGGGGATGCCGCCGTGTGTACCGATTCCACACACTGCCAGGCGTACGTTGATGATGCGACGCGGCGCAAAAACTGGGGGGCGAATTACGAAGCCTACTGCGCAAAGCTGTGGCAGGCCGTAAACGCGACGCGCGGGGAGATCATCACATACGCGGGAGAACCAATTGAAGTGTTTTTCCATTCAACATCGGGCGGACAGACCGAGGATGCGCAGAATGTATTTTCGCATGGGGAGCCGTATCTGGTCAGCGTGAGCAGCGCGGGAGAGGAAAATGCGCCCAGATACAAGGCTGCCGTAAGCATCCCGCGCGGGCAGTTCGCTTCTAAGATTAATAATCTGTACGCAAGCGCGCATCTGACGGCTTCTTCGCTGGAGAAGAACGTCAGCATCACATCGCGCTATGCTTCGGGACGGGTGAAAACGATGGCAGCCGGGGGCGCGACGCTCACCGGCCAGCAGATGCGGAGCCTGTTTTCCCTCAATTCAACGAATTTTACGCTTTCGTTCACGGGCGGGAACGTGGTGATCGAGACGCTGGGGTACGGGCACGGCGTGGGCATGAGCCAGGTGGGCGCAAATGCCATGGCCCAAAAGGGTGACGATTATAAAACGATTCTGACGCATTATTTCCAGGGCGTGGAGATACAAAAGCACTTTTAATCATACAAAACGCCATTGTGATACAAAAAAATAAAAGAACCCGTGTTTTCCAAAGTATGTTTTTGTGTATTTTGGGAACCATTGGTATGAGGTGATCACAATGCGGTTTGAAGAAATGAACAAAAATGTGCATAGAACATCAGGACGCAGACCCAGAAAATTCCCGTCCGGGCAGGGATTCTATCTCGTAGTGCTCATATGTCTCGGTCTCATAGGCGCAACCACGTTTTTTGCGCTGAATAACAATTCACAGAGCCAGAATCCCCAGGCGACGCAGGAAAACGGGACGCAGGCGCAGTATATTCCGGGCGGCGGACTCGAGCAACAGGCAGGCAACGCGACGGCTACTGCCGGGATGAGCGCTTCGCCCAAGAGCACCGCGACGGCTAAGCCTGCCGCGGCCAACCTGACCGTACCGGTGAAGGGCGACATCATCATGGATTATTGCGTGGACAAGCTCGTGTACTCGAAGACGCTTAACGAATGGACAACCCACGCGGGCGTCGATATCGCCGCAAAAGCGGGGACTACGGTAAAAGCGGCGCTTGACGGCGTGGTGGAAAAAGCCGAGAAGGATGCGCAGATGGGGTACACGGTCGTGCTGAGCCATGACGGAGGCGCCAAAACGGTTTACGCCAATCTCGAGAAGCTCGGCGACATCAAGGCGGGCAATAAAGTGAAGGCGGGAGACAAGCTGGGTACCGTCGGCTCCAGCGCTATTTCGGAATGCGAAGACCCGCCGCACCTGCATTTTGAATACCGTGTGAACGGCAAGAGCGTTGATCCGAAGAAGTACCTTACGGGACTGAAAACTATCGAAACGACCCCGTCCGCGACTACGACAGCGGCTCCGGCTACGCCGTCTCCGACCAAGACCCCGGCCGCGTAAAAAGCCGCTTGACAACGATTCCATAAAAAGGCTATACTTAAGTAAGCAAAGGCTTACTTTGTATAGCTTTTTTGTTTGACCAAAATGTTAGCCAAGACTAATTTTACTGCGGGGGGGGGAACCGCCATAATAAAGGGACTGGATACGCTCAAGCCGGGCGAAAAGGGGAATGTGCGCACGGTGGGAGGCACGGGCGCGCTTCGAAGACGGCTTTTGGATATGGGAATCACGCCGGGGACAACGGTGATGGTGCGCAAAGTCGCGCCTTTAGGCGACCCGATAGAGTTGTATTTGCGCGGATACGAACTGAGCATACGGAAAGCGGATGCGAAAAATATTGAAGTGGAATGCGGGAATGAACAATGATGCAGCACAGACGCAGGATGAAACACAGGCAGGGCAGGCCGCATGAGAAAGGCCTGGTTTTCGCGCTTATCGGGAACCAGAACTGCGGCAAGACGACGCTTTTCAACCAGCTTACCGGCAGCCGGCAGCGGGTCGGGAACTGGCCGGGCGTTACGGTCGAGAAAAAAGAAGGCTTTGTCAAAAATAAAAAAGAGATTAAAATCATCGACCTGCCGGGCATATATTCGCTTTCGCCGTATACAATGGAAGAGGTCGTTTCGCGGGATTACATCATCGACGAGCATCCCGACGCGGTGATAAACGTCGTGGACGCGACTAATCTGGAGCGCAGCCTGTATCTGACCCTGCAGCTTGCGGAACTGGGTACGCCCATGGTAATAGCGCTCAACATGATGGACGAGGTGCGCGCGAACGGGGACGACATTGATGTGCGCAGGCTCGAGACCGAGCTTGGGATACCGGTCGTGCCCATATCGGCCAGCCGTAACGAAGGCACGGCGAAACTGATGAACAGGGCTGTCGAAGCGGCGGAGCGGAAGCAGGTTCCGCCGATTCACGATATCTGCTCGGGCGACGTGCATAAGGCGCTGCACGCGATTGCGCACCTCGTCGAGGATAAGGCGAAATTGCGGGGGTATCCGGTGCGGTATACGGCCACGAAGCTCGTCGAAGGAGACGCTTTGGTACGTGATGCGATCAGGCTGGACGCTTCCGAAGCCGCTTTGATTGAAGACATCGTGCACAGGATGGAAAACGATTCGGGGCAGGACCGCGAGGCCATGCTTGCCGACACGCGCTATAATTTTATAGGCTCGGTTGTAAGCCGGACCGTGAAGCGGAGGCGCGCGCACGGCGAGCCTACGCGTTCGGACCGCATCGATGCGCTGCTGACGCACCGGATACTGGCTTACCCGATGTTTTTACTCATCCTGTTCCTCGTGTTCGAAATCACGTTTGGATTTATCGGCTCGACGCTGCGCGACGCGTTTTCCTGGCTGCTGGATGCCGGCGTGTCCTTCGTTGCAGGCGTACTGGAAAGCCTGGGTGCGTCTCCCTGGGTGATGGGGCTGATGGTGGACGGCGTGCTCGCGGGCGTGACAACCGTCCTCTCCTTCATGCCGGTGATACTCATCCTGTTCCTGTGCCTTTCCATCCTGGAGGACAGCGGATACATGGCGCGCGCGGCGTTTATGATGGACCGGCTTTTAAGGCACCTCGGACTGTCCGGCCGCTCGTTCATCCCGATGATCATGGGTTTTGGCTGCAGCGTGCCCGCCATCATGGCGGCGCGGACGCTGGATAACGAACGGGACCGCCGCCTGACCATCTTCCTCACGCCGTTCATGTCCTGCGGCGCGCGGGTGCCCGTCTATGCCGTGTTCACTGCGGCGTTTTTCGAAAAAAGCCAGTCGCTCGTGATGCTCTCGATCTATGTGCTGGGCGTCGTCATTGCGATCATATCCGGGCTGATACTCAAGAGGACGGTGCTCAAAGGCGAACCCGCGCCGTTCGTGCTGGAACTGCCCACCTATCGCCTCCCTACGCTTTCGAGCGTGGTTCTGCATATGTGGGAAAAGGCGAAGGGGTTTGTGAAGCGTGCATTCACCGTGATTTTTGTGGCCAGCGTGATAATCTGGTTTTTGCAGTCCTTCGACTTTTCGCTGCAAATGGTTGCGGACAGCTCCACCTCGATACTCGCCAATGCAGGGATGCTGATAGCGCCCGTATTCATACCGCTCGGGTTCGGGACATGGCAGGCGGCAACGGCGCTGATAACGGGTTTCACGGCAAAGGAAGTGGTGATCAGCACCATGGCGGTATTATATGCAGCCGATGCGGGCATGCCGGGTACAGTATTGCAGGGCGTGTTCACGCCGCTCTCAGCCTATGCGTTCATGGCCTTCACGGCGCTGTATCTGCCCTGTGTGGCGGCGTTTGCGGCGATGGTCCGCGAAATGGGCTCGTGGAAATGGGGTCTTGGCGCGGTTGGCTTCCAAACGGGCATGGCGTGGATCGTGGCGCTGCTTATTTTCCAGGGAGGAAGACTGTTAGGAATTGGATAAGGAGTGAAGGAACCGATCGATGAACTGGATCGACTTTATTGTAGCAGGCGGCGTACTTGCAATTGCGACGGTGATCCTGCTCCGTGGCATTATGAAGCGTCGGCGGGGCGGGAACCGGCCGTGTACAGGCTGCCCCTATGCGGACGCGTGCGCGAAAAACGAGGATTGCCCGATGAAAACCAAGCCGGGGAAGCCATAGGTGACAGGGCGGCCGATAACCGCTTGACCGGTGGTTTTTGATGTGCGCGGCAAGGATGCGGACATGCCTTTTGCCCAAACGGCCCGCATCTGGTACAAATATACACGGATTCCATTAATTAACCGCGGTTTTTTGAAAAAATCGGATTCTGCTATTTATTTTTTTATATATTTTTGATAACATATTGGTTACCTAAGCAAAGACGCTTGGAAAACGGTAGCGAATTTTTTTTTGCCCCGATTTTACGCTTTTTTTGCGTGTATAGGGGGTATTTTGTTGAAGTGGGGAGATCAAAGGAATGAATACGCAAAATGCGCAGCCGCAAGGCCTCTATCATCCGAGCTTTGAGCACGATGCCTGTGGAATCGGCGCAATCGCCAACATTAAAGGGAAGAAAAGCCACCAAATTGTGGTGGACGCACTGGATATTCTCATCAACCTCGAACACAGGGGCGGCATGGGCGCCGAAAGGAATACGGGCGACGGCGCTGGCATACTGCTTCAGGTGCCCCACCGTTTCTTTAAAATCGAAGCGCAGAAATACGGCGTCATACTGCCCGGACCGGGCGAATACGCCGCGGGCATGCTTTTCCTTTCGCAGGAACCTGATTTGATAAAACGCGGCAAGGAACTTTTCGAGCGCATCGCGCACGAAGAGGGCTTTGAATTCTTGTTCTGGAGAGAGGTTCCCCATGATCCGTCGGAACTTGGTGAAACGGCGTACAATTGCATGCCGACCATATGGCAGCCTTTCGTCCGGCATACGAAGAAAGGGCTTTCAACGCTTGAGTTCGAGCGCAAGCTCTATGTCTTGAGGCGCCTGGTGGAAAACGCGGTGCTAAAAGATGGGCTTTTGTCTAAGGATACATATTATTTCTCTTCCTTGTCGGCAAGGACCATCGTATACAAGGGCATGCTGCTGGCTTCGCAGATGCGGCAGTTTTACCCCGATCTGAGCAATGCGCGCGTGGAAACGGCCATCGCGGTCGTGCACTCGCGCTACAGCACCAACACGTTCCCGAGCTGGGAGCGCGCGCACCCCAACCGGTATATCATCCACAACGGCGAGATCAACACCCTGCGCGGGAACATCAACCGGCTCTACGCGCGCGAGAGCAAGCTGAACTCGCCGGCGCTGGGCGACGATCTCAAACGGATACTGCCCATCATCAACAAAGAGGGCTCGGACTCGGCGATACTGGATAACACGCTCGAGTTCCTGACCATGGCGGGTAAGGAACTGCCCAAGGCCGTGATGATGTGCGTGCCCGAGCCGTGGATATACAACGACAGGATATCAAAACGCCTCAAGGCGTATCTTGAATACAACGGCATACTGATGGAGCCATGGGACGGCCCCGCCGCCGTCATCTACAGCGACGGCGAGGTATTGGGCGCGGTGCTGGACAGAAACGGCCTGCGCCCGTCGCGCTACTATATCACCAAGGACGACCATGTCATACTGGCCTCCGAGGTCGGCGTGCTGGATATCGATCCTGCGAGGGTCCTCGAAAAGCGGCGGCTCCAGCCCGGCAACATGCTGGCTGTGGACACCGTGCAGGGCCGCATCATCAGCAACGACGAGCTCAAGGAAGGGTATGCCAGCGAGCACCCGTATGAGGAGTGGCTCAAAGAAGAGCTTTTGTATGTGGACCAGCTCCCCATGCCGGATGTGGAAGAAGAGAAAATGCCGTCCAGGCAGCTTCTGTTCAATCAGAAGGCTTTCGGCTACTCGTATGAGGACGTCAACGACACGATTACGCGCATGGCCTGCACCGGCGCAGAGCCTATCGGGGCCATGGGCATCGACGTGCCGCTCGCTGTATTGTCCGAAAGGCCAAAACCGCTTTTTGACTACTTCAAGGAGTTGTTTGCCCAGGTCACCAACCCGCCTATCGACGCGATGCGCGAGGAGATCGTCACGGCAAGCAACGTGTATCTGGGCACGGACGGGAACCTGCTGGGGTACGACCGTGAAACCTGCCGGATGATACGCCTGGAAAGCCCGATACTGGATTTTGCGCAGTTTGAGAAGATAAAAAACGTAAACCAGGAGGGCTTCGGCGTTGCTACGCTCTCTACGGTGTTTGACAGGAGGCGCGGCAAGGGCGCGCTTGAAGAAGCGCTGGAGAACCTGTGCGAGCAGGCGTACGAACTGTATAAAAAAGGCCATAACCTGCTTATTCTCAGCGACAGGGCGGTGGATGAGAACATGGTACCCATCGCGTCGGTGCTGGCGCTGTCGGCTGTACACCACCATCTGGTGCGGCTGGGCGTGCGCACGGCGCTGGACCTCATCGTAGATACCGCCGAACCGCGCGAGGTGCATCATTTCGCGGTGCTGCTGGGTTTCGGCGCGTCGGCCATCTACCCGTATCTCGCGCATCAGACCATCCGCGAGCTGTGTGCGCAGAAGGACATTGAGCTGCCCTATGAAAAGGCGGTATACAACTATAACAAGGCGACGCTCAAGGGCGTAATCAAGGTGCTCTCCAAGATGGGCATATCGACCATACAGTCCTATCAGGGCGCGCAGATATTCGAGGCGGTGGGCATAAGCGATGAAGTGATCGACAGGTACTTCACCAACACCGTGAGCCGCGTGGGCGGCGTGGGCCTTGACGAATTGCAGAAGGAAGCGGAGCTTAAGCATGACGCGGCGGTTCAGAAGCGGTCCATGCAGCGCTTCGACCAGCTGCTCTCAGGCGGTGAGCATAAATCAAGGTCGGGCAGGGAACGCCACCTGTACAACCCGATGACCATCCACACCATGCAGCAGGCGACCGAAAAGGGCGATTACCAACTGTTCAAACAGTACTCGGCCATGATCGACAGCGAGGAGAACCTGATCACCCTGCGCTCTCTAATGGACTTCAATTACGATCCCGACGGCGGCATCCCCATCGACGAGGTCGAGAGCGTGGACGAGATCGTCAAGCGCTTTAAGACGGGCGCGATGTCCTACGGCTCGATTTCCATGGAAGCCCACGAAGCTTTGGCTATCGCGATGAACCGGCTGCACGGGAAATCGAACACGGGCGAGGGCGGCGAGGATCCGGTCCGGTATATTCCTGACCCCAATGGCGATTCAAGGAAATCGGCTATCAAGCAGGTGGCATCCGGCCGTTTCGGCGTGACGTCCGAGTATCTCGTGAATTCAAAAGAGCTTCAGATAAAGATGGCGCAAGGCGCGAAACCCGGCGAGGGCGGGCAGCTGCCCGCCAGCAAGGTGTATCCATGGATCGCGGGAACCAGGGGTACAACGCCGGGCGTCGGCCTGATCTCCCCGCCTCCGCACCACGACATCTATTCCATTGAGGATCTGGCACAGCTCATCTATGACCTCAAAAACTCCAACGACGAGGCCGGGGTTTCGGTCAAACTGGTGTCCGAGGCGGGCGTGGGCACAATCGCGGCAGGGGTTTCCAAAGGCGGATCCAACGTCATCCTGATTTCCGGCCATGATGGCGGTACAGGCGCGTCGCCGAGGAACTCCATCAAGCACGCGGGGCTGCCGTGGGAGCTGGGGCTTTCCGAAACGCACCAGACGCTATTGAGGAACAAGCTGCGCGAGCGTGTACGCGTCGAGACCGACGGCAAGCTGATGACCGGCCGCGACGTTGTGATCGCGGCGATACTGGGCGCCGACGAGTACGGCTTTGCAACCGCGCCGCTGGTGGCTTTGGGCTGCGTGATGATGCGCGTATGCAACCTGGATACCTGTCCGGTAGGTATCGCCACGCAGAATGAAGAACTGCGCAAACGTTTCAAGGGCAAGCCGGATTATGTGGTCAACTTCATGCGCTTTATCGCGCAGGAGATGCGCGAGTATATGGCAAAGCTCGGTGTGCGTACGGTAAACGAACTCATCGGCCGGGTGGACAAACTCAGGATGCGCGAGAATGTCAAGGGCTGGAAGGCAAAAACGGTGGACCTAAGCGCGATACTGAACCCGCCGGGTATCGATACATCCAAGGCCGTGCATTATAGAAAAGAAGCGGAGTTCGACCACCGCCTGGATCGCGTGATCGACAGCACGCTGTTCCTCAGGCATTGTGCGCCGGCATTGGAGCGTCAGGAAAAAGTAGCGTTTACGGCAGAGATCAACAACATCAACCGTACGGTGGGCACCGTGCTTGGGTCGCGCGTATCGCGCAAATACCCCAAGGGCCTGCCCGACGATACGATTACCATCAACTGCTACGGCTCGGGGGGACAGAGCTTTGGCGCGTTCGTGCCCAGGGGCATCACCATGAACGTGGAAGGCGACGCCAACGACTATTTCGGCAAGGGCCTCTCGGGCGGCAAGCTGTCGCTGCGCCCGCCGGAGGGTAGCACGTTCGTTCCCGAGGAAAACATTATTGTGGGCAACGTGGCCTTTTACGGCGCGACCAGCGGCAAGGCGTTTATAAACGGCGTGGCGGGCGAACGATTCTGCGTGCGCAATTCGGGCGTGCACGCCGTCGTCGAGGGCGTGGGCGACCACGGCTGCGAGTATATGACGGGCGGTATCGCCGTGATCCTTGGCCGTACGGGCATCAACTTCGCCGCGGGCATGAGCGGCGGCGTTGCCTACCTCTACGAGGAAGAAGAGGACTTCAGGACAAAGATCAACTTCTCGATGGTAAAGCTGCTTGAGACGGATGAAAAAGACATCGGAATCATCAGGGAGATGCTCGAGGAGCATGTATTAATGACAGGCTCGCCCAAGGCAAAACGCGTATTGGACGATTTTGATAACCAGAAGAAGCGGTTCCATAAGATCATGCCCAACGACTACGAGAAGATGCTTACGACCATCGAGCAAAAGCTTGCCGAAGGCCTGAGCAGGAAAGAAGCGGAGATCGAGGCCTTTTATGAGAACTGCAAGGTCAACAAATAGGAAGCGAGGCGAATAAAATGGGTAAGCCTACCGGATTTTTAGAATATAACAGAAAAGAAGGGCCGAACACACCCGAGCTTGAAAGGCTTAATGAATGGGGGGAGTTCCATTCCCGCCTGACCGAAGAGGAGCAGCGCATCCAGGCCGCACGGTGCATGGACTGCGGGACGCCCTTTTGCCAGACGAGCCTTATGCTTAATGGTATGGCATCGGGCTGTCCGCTCGGCAACCTTATTCCCGAATGGAACGAACTGGTCTACCAGGGCAAATGGAAAGAGGCGTTCAGGCGCCTGATGCTCACCAGCAATTTTCCCGAGTTCACCGGCCGCGTGTGCCCGGCGCTCTGCGAGTCCGCGTGTACATCGGGCTTAAACGGCGATCCTGTTTCGATAAAGGAAAATGAGCGCTCGATTATCGAAATGGCTTTTGAAAACGGATGGATGGAGCCTGTTATCCCTGCCGTACGCACCGGCAGGAAGGTGGCGGTCATCGGCTCGGGACCGGCAGGTCTGGCGGCCGCAGATTCGCTCAACCAGCTGGGGCACAGCGTGACGGTTTTTGAGCGGTTCGACAGGCCCGGCGGGCTTCTCATGTACGGCATACCCAACATGAAGCTGGATAAGTCCGTGATCATGCGCCGGGTGGATCTCATGCAGAAAGAGGGCGTCGAGTTCAGGACCGGCGCGGATGTCGGCAAAAACGTGGACGCACAGGAGATTTTAAGCGAATTCGACGCGGTAGTGCTGGCCTGCGGCGCGTCCAAGCCGCGCGACCTGCAGGTGGAAGGCCGCGAACTGGAAGGAATCCACTTCGCGGTCGATTTCCTGCGCGCCAATACGAAAAGCCTGCTGGATTCCGGCCATAAGGACGGCAACTACATTTCCGCAAAGGATAAAAACGTCATTATCATCGGCGGCGGCGACACGGGCACAGACTGTGTGGGCACGTCCCTGCGCCAGGGCTGCAGGTCGGTGCACCAGATCGAGATCATGCCCGAACTGCCCAGGACGCGCGCGGAAAGCAATCCCTGGCCGCAGTACAGGCGCGTGCTCAAGGTCGATTACGGCCAGCAGGAAAATATCGCGCTGACCGGACAGGACCCGCGCGTCTACAACACGACCGTTACCAGATTCGAAGGCGAAGACGGCAAGGTGAAAAAGGTCCATACAGTCGAAGTTAAATGGGAAAAGGATGCAAACGGCAGGTTTGTGCCGCAGCCTATCGCCGGAACCGAGCGCGTCTGGGATGCGGAGCTGGTGCTGCTCGCCATGGGCTTTTTGGGCGCGCAGGACTATGTTGCCGAAGCGTTCGGCGTTACGCGTGACGCCCGCGGAAACGTGGACGCGGCGTTCGGGGAGCATAAGACGAACGTGGAAAAGGTTTTTGCGGCGGGCGACGTGCGCCGGGGACAGTCGCTTGTCGTATGGGGTGTCGCCGAAGGCAGGAACGCTGCGCAGGCGGTCGACGAATTCCTGATGGGCGAATAGCGGCTTTTACGGCGATGCGTGGAATCTTGAAAGTAACACTTTCCATTCGGCGCAACTGGCGGTATAATATGCAGCATACCGGAATTATTATGGAAAGTTAAAACAGGTGAAAAAAATGAAACCGGAAACGAAGTATAATGCCTTGCTCGGGGCTGCGGCAGTTTTAGGATTTGGCGGTTTTTTTGCGCTGGTCGGACTGGTGCTGCCCAACATAGCCGCTGGAAACATTTTGGGGCCGATGCTGGTTCTTGGCTGGGCTCTGATCGTCATTTTGCTGTTGTACTGGCGCTTCCGTGTCGGAAAAAGCAGCGCCGAGATTACCGCACAGAACAAAGAAGAAGCAAAAGAGTTTACAAGAACCATGGAAGAAAGAGCAGCAAGAAGAGCCGGACGCAAGGGCCGCTTGCGCCGCGGCATGTACGGCGAGGAAATTAAGATCCCGGACGATGAACAGGATGACGAAGAGGATGCGGATGAGGAATCCGCAAACAGGGAATAAATAGACACCAAAGCAACATAAAAAGCCTGCAACTTTTGCAGGCTTTTAATTTATAAACTAGTCAACAGGACTTGCGGGTGAAACCTGGCGGGTTTTCCAGCTGCCTTTGAGCAAATACAATATGCTGATGATGATGGCCCCAAACGTTGCTACAGGCACCGAGAGGGCGATTCCGTCCGCCCCCATAACGGGGACGAGCATAAGGGCAAGGGGCGCGCGCAAAACGAAAGAATTGATAACGGAGTTCAAAAGCGTGAACCAGGTCTGCCCCGAAGCGTTGGCCAGGGCGTTGAGGGAAAACACGACCGACGCAAGGAGATAATCAAAGCTCACGATGCGTATATAGGAAATGCCGATTTCCATAACGCCTGTATCGTTGGTAAAAAGCCTGAAAACTGCGTGCGGAAAGAACTGTACGATTGCGAAAATGACGAGCGACAACGCAAGGGATATACGCATGCCGGTGAACATGGTATGCTTTGCGCGATCGTACAGGCACGCGCCGAGATTCTGGCCTGCCATGGAAGAAATGGCTGAGCCCATTGCAAGCCCCGGAAGTATGGCAAGGCTGTTGACCTTGGCAACGATGCCCATCGCCGCCGAGGTGTTGAGACCGAGCGAATTGGCAAGCGCGACCAGTATCGCAAACGAAAGCATGACGATCACGAACTGTGCGGAGGACGGCACCCCGATTTTTAATAAAAGCCTCACCTTGTCCATATGCAGGCGGAAACTTTTGAGCCTGAAATCGAACACGAACTTGTTGCGGATGAGGTAGACCACGGAAATGATCAGGCTGAGGGCCTGCGCGATCACTGTTGCCAGCGCCGCGCCCGCTGCCCGCATTCCCAGTCCGCCAACGAACCATAAATCGAGCCCAATGTTGATTACGGTAGCGATGGCCACGAAAACCAGCGGCCGTATGGAATCGCCCATGCCCCGAAGCATGGCGCATACTGCGTTATATCCGAAGATGAAGACGGTCCCGGCCACGCAGATGATCATATATATTTGCGCGTCGGCCATGGTCTCCGGCGGTATCTGTATAAGCTGCAGGACGGGGGTGGTGAAAAGGAGCAGGGTTACGGTAATGATAACGGTGGAGATTCCGTAGATTGAAAACATAGAGCCGATGGTGGCCGAAAGCTCCTCGTGCTGCCTGGCCCCCAGGTACTGGGCAATGAGCACCGTGCCGCCTACGGTCAGCCCGATTACCAAGTTGGTCACGAGCAGCGTTATGAACCCAGCGTTGCTGACAGCCGAAATCCCGACCGGCCCCACGAACCACCCGACGATGAGCATATCCACTATATTATACAGAGCCTGTAAAAAAGTCGAAAGCAAAAACGGCCAGGAGAAACGTATCAGCTGGCGGCTGATGCTGCCTTCGGTCAGATCGCAATAAAACTTGTCCATGGGGTGCTCCATTTTTAAACCAGAATTAATACATTTAACCTTCCCATAATAAAACGGGAACTGTTTGTTGTCAACCTGCGGCATACAGGAAAACGGGAGTTCCCCGGCATGGCGATACAGAAACACAATGGCGGTTTCCACGGAATTTACATGGCATGGCTTTCAAGCGGTACGGGTATATGGTATAATGACTCCACGAAAATAAAGATGGCAAAGGATATGCAACGGATGCAAGGGATCAACAAGAAAACGATGGCGCGGGAATGCCCTGCGTATACGCTGGGCGAGGAGCTGTGCAACGCGATTTCGCACGGTGTGGGCGCGTTGCTCTCGATATTTGCGCTGATCGCCATGACGGTGGTTGCGGTGCAAACAGGTACGCAGCTGCGTATTGTATGCGCCGTGGTATACGGAGCCACGCTTTTTCTGCTTTATTCCATGTCAACCCTGTATCATTCCCTGCGGGGCAGGGCAAAACGGGTAATGCGCATTTTCGACCATTGCAGCATCTATCTGCTCATCGCCGGGACGTATACGCCATATACGCTTATCATGCTGCCGCAGAGCGTGGGTATCACGCTGCTCATCGGGATATGGGCCTGCGCCGCCCTGGGGATAACGCTCAACATCATTGATCTGGAACGCTTCAGGAAGTTTTCCATTGTCTGCTACGTGGGCATGGGCTGGGCGGTGATCTTTGCGATCGAGCCGCTCGTGAATGCGCTCAATCCGGCAGGCCTGTGGCTGATGATCGGCGGCGGGCTGGCCTATATGCTCGGGCTTGTCTTCTATGCGTGGAAGAGATGCCGGTATATGCACTCGATATGGCATTTTTTCGTGCTGGCCGGAAGCACGCTGCATTTCATATCCATACTGCTCTACGTGCTGCCTTCATGAATTGAATTCCAGCCATTTTACGTACTGCCTGTACGCTGTTGACAGGCGGTATTTTTTTATATACTGTTTTGGCTTGTCCGATGATATAAAAACAATGTTTTCGCAATGAATTCCGGCACGGCCATTTATGCTTTTTCATAAAAGCGGTTCATCGTATTCTTTTGAACCTGTTAACAAATGACATACGTTTGCGCCCCGGCTCATAGATTGTAATAAAGCTTGTTTACGGGGGGCGCGTTACGTGAAGGATTATATTGAAAAGAGGGCTTTGGAGATTGCCCAGCATATCATTGAAACCGGGGCGACGGTGCGTGAAGCGGCCAGGGCGCACAAGGTTTCCAAGTCTACCGTTCACAAAGACATGTCCGAGCGATTGCCCAGGATAAATGCGCAGATGCATAAGCAGGTAAAGCGGATACTGGAAAAAAACAAGGCGGAAAGGCATATCCGCGGGGGGAAAGCGACGTATTTAAAGTATAAAAACGGCTATAAGAAGCCCCGAAAAATTGTGGCAACAAAACGATAGGAATTGACAACAAACGCACCACCATGTATTATTGTGTAGAGTACGGCAAGCTGTATTTGCTGTTTTTGGACTGTGTAAATGTGCTGGAAAGGAAACAATAATACATGCGTTGGTTTGAGTTTAACGACGTTGGAATAGATCTTGGCACCGCGAGCGTTCTGGTATATGTAAAAGATAAGGGCATTGTGCTTCGCGAACCTTCCGTGGTCGCTATCAATAAGGTTACAGGAAAAATGCTGGCAGTAGGAGACGAGGCGCGCAAGATGCTGGGGCGTACCCCCGGCAACATCATGGCAATCCGGCCGCTGCAGGACGGTGTTATCTCGAATTATGACATTACCGAGCGGATGCTCAGGTACTTCCTGCGCAAGGTAGTCGGCAGGCGGATATTTTTCAAGCCCCGTGCCGTCGTATGCGTGCCCAGCGGCGTGACCGAGGTTGAAAAGCGTTCGGTGGTGGAAGCGACCGAACAGGCGGGCGCGAGCCGCGCGTACTGCATCAAGGAGCCGATTGCGGCCGCCATCGGCGCGGGCATCGACATCTCCGCCCCCAACGGCAATATGGTTATCGACATTGGCGGCGGTACGACCGATGTTGCCGTTATATCGCTTGCAAACATGGTTATCAGCGATTCGATCAAATGCGCTGGCGATAAATTCGATGATGCGATCGTGCGCTATATGCGCAAAAAGCATAATCTTCTCATCGGTGAGCGTACGGCCGAGAATATGAAAATACAAATCGGCTCGGCATACCCGAGAAAAGAGCCGGTGTATATCAACGTTACGGGGCGCAGCCTGGTTGCGGGCCTGCCCAAGGAGATCACGGTGAGTTCTGATGAAATGATAGAAGCATTGGAAGAACCGTTGCAGTCCATCCTGGAAGTCGTACATTCCATACTCGAGCGCACGCCGCCCGAGCTCTCGGCGGACATCGCGGAGAACGGAATCTGCATGACAGGCGGCGGTTCGCTTCTTTACGGTTTGGACAGGCTGCTGTCCGAGCATACGAAGATACCCTGCTATGTTGCGGAGGACGCCATTTCCTGCGTGGCCATCGGTACGGGCAAGGCGCTGCAGAACCTCTCGCTGTATGCATCCAGCGCCGTGTTCGATTACAGGCGCGGGGACTATTACGAAGAGCCGTGAAATAGCATGCAAAGCAAAAACACTCTGCCTTAAAGAGTGTTTTTTTGCTTAACAACATATTCCGGCATATAAATCTATCATTTGACAAAGATTTTAAAGGATGATGAGAATTTGATATTTTAATCGGACTCCGAAAGGGGGTAACCTGAATTGTCAAGGCGGAGAAAGATAATAAAAGCGCTGTATATCACGATTGCCGTCCTGGTTCTGGCGGCCTGCGGTTTAGGCGCGGTTGCATTTATCAGGGCAAAGGCCGCGTGGGACAATCCCGGCGGAACGTTGGTTGCGGGGGGAGACAAATACGGGTATAAGGACAGTATCGTAAACCTTGTGCTCTTAGGAACGGACACCAGTACGGAGCGGGAGGCCGAACACGCGGGAGTACGGACGGACACCATTGTGATCTGCGCCATCGATATGGAAAAGAATACAGCGCGCTGCATCACGGTGCCGCGCGATACATATGCAAAGGTTAATACAGTAAACTCCAAAGGTGAAATCACGGGCGAAGAAGATAACAGGATAAATGCCGCATATAGCCGGGGGGTTCACGGGAACAAGGGATACAATTACCAGAATACGCTGGATGCGCTGGGCGACCTGCTCGGCAGCCAGATACCGCTCAGATACTATGCCGCCGTTGATATGGACGGCATAGCCCCGATAGCGGATGCGGTTGGCGGCGTATACGTTACGCTGGATGCCACTATAACGGATGTCGGACAGAAAGGCCAGACCGTGTTGCTTACGGGCAAAACGGCGGAGGCTTATGTACGGGCGCGGAAGGGAGGGGCGCTCAACGGCTCCGACCTGGCTCGCGCACAACGCCAGCAGGCTTTCTTTTTAGGGCTTGCCAAACGCATCAAGGAACTGGGGCCGATGGATGCGGTGCCGCGCCTATGGGGAAGCCTGCAGCAGTATTTTGAGACGAACATGAGTTTGGAGGATATGCTCGCTTTTGCCAGCATCCTTAATAAAATGAATACCAAAAATATCACGTTTCGTATACTGGAAGGCACGACGCGAACGCTTCATGGGATGAGCCTGTTCTTCCCGGACGACAAGAAGCTTCAGGAACTGGTGCGGGAGACATGGTTCAATTTGTAGCCGGTGCTGTCACCAGTTCGCTGTGGAATGCATAAGAAACATCGCCCAGTGCATATGAAAAAATCATAAGTGTCCGTATATTAATAAGACCATTACCATATTCTACAAACAATGTTTCATTTTTGGAGATTCCGGTGACAAATCTCTGACGATTTGTCACCGGAACGCTTTGGTTTCGGGGTTCAAGCACTGACTGTACCGGATTATCGTTTGACATGATACTTTATATTTTATATAATGCATAAAGTTAAGTATAAATTGAACGGTTTTGAAAGATATTTTAAATAATTATGTCGAATCAAGAGGCCCCGGGGAGGAATACAGGAATGTCAAAGCGGAAAAAGATCATAAAAGCGCTGTATATCACGATTGCTGTTTTGATTGTCGCGGCCTGCGGTTTCGGCGTGATTGCTTTTACGAAGGCCAAGGCTGCCTGGGATAACCCCGGCGGAACGCTGGAGGCCGGAGCGGACGCATACGGCTATAAGGAGAGCGTCGTGAACCTCGTGCTTATAGGGGACGACAGCAATACTGCGCGTGAGCGTCAAAATATAGGCGTGCGGACAGACACCATCGTGATCTGCGCGATCGATATGGAAAAGAATACGGCGCGCTGCATCACCATACCGCGCGATACCTATGTAACGATCAACAAAATCAATTCAAGCGGAGAGATCATCGGAGAGGGCGTCAACAGGATTAATGCCGCGTATATGCTGGGAATTCACGGCAACGCGGGGTATAATTACCAGAATACGCTGGATGCGCTGGGCGACCTGTTCGGGAACCAGAAGATTCCGTTCAAATACTATGCGGCCGTCAACATGGACGGAATCTCAGCGATAGCGGACGCGGTGGGCGGCGTATCCGTTACGCTGGACGCCACTATACCCGATGTCGGCCAGAAAGGCGAGACCGTGCTGCTTACGGGCAAGACAGCCGAAGAATATGTGCGAACACGCAAAGGCGCCGCTTTAAACGGCTCCGATCTGTCCCGCGCACAGCGCCAGCAGGCATTCTTTATGGGCCTTGCCAAAAAGATAAAGGAAATGGGGCCCATGGACGCGGTTCCGCGCCTGTGGGGAAGCCTGCAGAAGTATTTTGAGACCAACATGAACCTTGAAGACATGCTTGCCTTTGCCAGCATCCTCAATAAGATGGATACCGACAGCATTGAATTTACCATGCCGGTTGGCACGACCGGAATGCTGGACGGGAAGAGCCTGTTCTTCCCGGATGAAGAGGAGCTTCAGAAACTGGCGCTGGACACGTGGTTCAACCTGCCGCCGGGCACGGTGCTGTGGACTGCTTCGCCCAGAAAGACGCCTTCAAAGATTATAGCCACGCCGACGTATTCGTCGTATACGATGCCGCCGACAGCGAAGCCGACAGAAACGCCAACCGCGACAGCGACGCCGGAGGATACACAGGAGCCGACGGCAACAGTTAAACCAACGGCAACGGCGCCACCGAAGACAACGGCACCGCCTTCGACGACAGCGCCACCGGCTACAACGGCGCCGCCTTCGACGACGGCGCCACCAGCTACAACGGCGCCACCAACGGCAACGGCACCGCCGGCTTCGCCATAACAGCCTGAAAACGAAAAAGCGCAACCGAATCGGTTGCGCTTAGTTGTTTGCCCCAAATCCCCTATGCTCATTCTGAGCATAGCGAAGAATGTTTAAAGCTCTTCATTACAAGAATAGATTCTTCAGTCGCTTTGCTCCTTCAGAATGACAAAGGTTGCGCTTTCAGGTTTTGGCTTTGTCCCACAGACTGTATGCGCCTGTATTCTGCAGCGCGTGGAGCATTTTTTCCTTCGCGCCTGGTATCTGCGCTGCGATGGAGCTTATGAATTCTTTCATATCCTGGCGCTTGGTACGCCCGTTTGCCGGGCAGGGGTTATGGATGACTGGCAGGGAAAGGCGCCGGACTGTGTTATTAATATGCTTTTCGGGAAGATAGAGCATGGGCCGTATCAGCGTAAGGTCCGTACGGTCCAGGTAGGAGCGCGGGGAGAGCGTATAGATGCGGGCTTCGTAGAACAGGCTTAGGAAAAAGGTCTCCAGCGCGTCGTCCATGTGGTGGGCAAGCGCCACTTTGTTGCAGCCGAGCTGTTTCGCGTAGTTGTTGAGTGCGCCCCGGCGCATCTTGGCGCATAGGGAACACGGGTTCTTTTCCTTGCGGACGTCGAAAACTACGGCGGCTATATCGGTCGGTACGATATGCAGGTCGATACCGCTTTGGCGTGCGTAATCCGCAAGCGGTGCGGCGTCCATGTCCTCAAAACCCATCTGCAGGTGGATGGCGCAGAATGTAAATGGAACGGGAGAGAAATACCGGTAGAGGCGGATAGCGTGGAGCAGCAGCGTACTGTCCTTCCCGCCCGATACGCCCACGGCAATCCTGTCGCCGGGATCAATGAGGCGAAAATCATCGCAGGCCCGGCGGATACAGCCCAGCACCTTCTTCATCTTTAGCAGTCTCCTTTGGTATCATATAATTCATTATATCCGCTGCAGCAGCTGATGAAAAGCATACCCGTTACGTCGGAGCAAACCTCGCTCCGCTCAAAATTCCCAACCGCTTTGGCGTTTGGGAATTCTTCGCAACGCTTCGTTGCTCCTCCGCTTCCATGCAAAACCATGTTTTGCATGGAGTTGCTCGGGAAGGGCTTCAGGGGCAATAGCACGGGAGCAAACTTCGCTTCGCTTTTAACCGCACAGGAAATCCGACGACAGACCCCATTGGGATTTGTCGTCGGCTGATGTAGGATTGTCAAACATTTAGGACAGTGTAAGCACGGAGGAACTCCCTGGGGGAGCTATACTGGAGGGGGCGCATGGGGCGGTTATTGCTGCGGTAGTGGTGCACAGCAAGCTGTGCACCAAAGTCGTCGAACGAGTAGAAACAGTGGGTGTTGTAGAAATGCTTCTGGTCCTCACGGTGGCTGCGCTCAACCTTGCCATTGTGGCGGGGCGTGTATGGGCGGATTCGCTTATGTGTTATGCCCAGTTCTGCGGCGGTTTCCTCAAACAGAGTTTGAGAGCTGCATCCCTGAGGATTCAGGCGATTGGTAAACTCAAAGCCGTTGTCGGTCTGTACGCATTCAACCGTTATGCCTTTACGTTTGAAGTATGCGACTGCGTTACATAGGAAGTCGGCGGAGGAGTAGGTACTGGCCTCCTCGTAAGCGCCTAAATACCGCAGCCGGGTGAATTCGTCGAGGGCCGTGTACTGATACAGCTTTCGCCCTTTCATTGCGCCGACGCAGCAGGCAGCGGGAACATGCTTGACGTCGATCTGCACCCGCTCACCGGGGCGCGTCATTTGTTGATAGGGTTTGGGTTTGTATGGCGCCGGCTTGGGTGGCTCCGGCAACTCGCCCATTTTGCGCAGTACGCGGTAGAGGCTTTCAATGCGCCGGTTATATCCTCTTGAACGCAGCCGGCACCAAAGGTCCACAATCCCCAGCTTTGGGTTCCTTTTCCGCATGTTGCGGATGAGAGAAAGTTCTTCAGGTGTATGCTGGTTAGGATGGGAATGCGGGCGGCGGGAATGGCAGGCAAGGGATTCTATGGCGCCGTCATAACGTTTCAGCCAGCGGTAGATGTAGGAACGGCAGCGGTTATACTTGCGCGCGGCGCGCGCAACGCCAAACTTTAGTGCGTAGCACATAAGGGATTGCTTGTACTTCATGTCCTGTGTTATGTTGTTCATGAGGGATGAGCACTTCCTTTCGGTTCTGTTTGGGTCTGTAACTTAACAATAACCGTTTTGCGCTCATCCTTCATCTTTTTTCTCGTGGTTGTCCCATATGTATTGTAGTCCTACAGATTTTTTGCGCTGACCTGTAAAACTATTGTTGACAACACGATTTGCAGCATGGTATCATACTCTACAATCTTATATCATACCAGCAATGACAGGAATTCCCATCCGTTGCCGAAATTCCAGAGAGGACGGTGTTTGGTGCGAACCGTCCGTGATAGCGCGGTTGGATCTCATCCTTGAGCTTCCAGCGGAAAGCATTATGCGAGTATGTTCGGACGGAAAGTCCCCGCCGTTACTACGGGGAGCAATATCGAAGGGAGTTATATCCTTTCTGTATTTGCAAGCGTGCATTTTGCTTTTAACGCAAGGACACGATTAGGTGGTATAGCGAAGAATCCTTCGTCCTAATTGGGACGGAGGTTTTTTTATTTATAAAATAATAAGGAGGAAAAGAAAATGACTGAAAAAATCTATATTTTTGATACGACCCTGCGCGACGGCGAACAGATGCCGGGCGTAAACCTGAACCTTCACGAAAAACTCGAAATAGCCCGCCAATTGGAAGAACTGGGCGTCGACTGCATCGAAGGGGGCTTCCCTGCGGCTTCTCCCGGCGATTTTGAAGCCGTAAAGACCATCTGCGACCATGTACAGTGTTCCGTTGCGGCGCTATGCCGCGCTGTTCCAGGCGATATCCACCGGGGCTGGGAAGCATTGAAAGACGCAAAAAAACCGCGTATCCACACATTTATCGCGACGTCGCCCGTGCACATGGAATACAAGCTGCGCATGCAGCCGCCCGATGTGGTAAAACGCGCCTACGAAGCGGTGGCCCTGGCGCGCAGCCTCTGCGGGGATGTGGAGTTCTCTCCCGAGGACGCCACTCGTTCCAACCCCGAATTCCTCTACGAAGTGCTCGAGGCCGTTATCAAGGCAGGCGCGACGACGCTGAATATCCCCGACACCGTCGGCTATACCACACCGGAAGAATTTGCGGCGCTGATCACCGGTATCCGGCAGAACGTTCCCGGCATTGAAAAAGCGGTTATCTCCGTCCACTGCCACAACGACCTTGGGCTGGCGGTCGCAAACTCGCTCTCCGGCGTGAAGAGCGGCGCAAGGCAGGTTGAATGCACCATAAACGGCCTGGGCGAACGCGCCGGAAACGCCGCGCTCGAGGAAATCATCATGGGGCTTGCCACGCGCCCTAATTATTACAACATCGGCCATAACATCAAAACCGAGCGCATCTACCGCACCAGCCGCATGGTATCCAGCATTACGGGCGTAGACGTGCAGATCAACAAAGCCATCGTAGGCGCAAACGCGTTCAAGCACGAAGCGGGCATCCATCAGCACGGCGTGCTCGCAAACGCAAGCACCTACGAGATCATGACGCCCGAATCCGTAGGTATCACCGTATCGGGAATCGTTCTGGGCAAGCATTCGGGCCGACATGCTTTTGTGGAAAAACTCAAAGAACTGGGATATAATTTTACTTCGGAGGAGATTGACGAGGCCTTCATCAAATTCAAGAACCTGGCCGACCGCAAAAAGGACGTCACCGACCGCGATATCGAGGCGCTGGTGGGATCTGAGCTTGCGGAAGTTCCGGAAATATACGAGCTGGTCTCGTTCCAGATCCAGTCGGGGAACACCATCCGTCCTATCGGGAGCGTAACCCTGAATTACAAGGGCGAACAGATCAGCGAAGCCGCGGTGGGGGACGGCCCCATCGACGCGTGCTTCCGCGCGATCGACCGCTGCATCGGCGCCGATATGAACCTGGAATCCTATGTGATCCGCGCCGTGACCGAAGGCAAGGACGCGTTGGGCGAGGTGACCACCCGCGTATCCTTCAACGGGAGCACCTATACCGGCAAAGGCATAAGCACCGATATCATCGAATCGTCGGTGCGCTCCTACCTCAATGCGGCCAACCGCGCACTCTCGGACTACGAGCTTCAAACGGCAAACACAGGAAAATGACATCCGGTTATGTAACGGACTGAAAGGAGCAAACTCTAAAAATGCATCAAATAAAACTTGCGCTTTTGCCCGGCGACGGAATCGGCCCCGAGGTAACGGCAGAAGCCGTCCGCGTCCTGGATGCGGCTGCAAAGCGGTTCGGATTTGCAGTATCAACGAAAGAGGGGCTTATCGGCGGCTGTGCGATCGATAAGACAGGCGTGCCGCTGCCGGAGGAAACACTGTTGCTTTGCAGGGAGTGCGACGCCGTGCTTCTGGGGGCCGTCGGCGGCCCGAAATGGGATCACCTGGGCGGCGCAACACGTCCGGAGGCGGGACTCTTGGGCATCCGCGCAGAGCTTGGGCTTTATGCCAACCTGCGTCCGGCCATCGTCCACAACGCGCTGATTTCCGCCTCGCCTCTGCGCTCCGACATCCTGGGCGACAGCCTGGATATCCTCATCGTACGCGAGCTGACTGGCGGCATGTACTTTGGCGAACGCGGACGCGTCCAAAAGGACGGTGTGGAAGCCGCTTTTGATACTGAGCTTTATTCGGTGCCCGAAATTGAACGTATCGCCAGGGTTGCCTTTGAAAGCGCGCGCAGCCGCTCGGGCCGCGTGTGCTCGGTGGATAAGGCTAACGTGCTCGAGTCCTCGCGCCTCTGGCGCGAGACCGTGACCGCGCTGCATAAAGAGTATCCTGATATCGTGCTCGAGCACATGTACGTGGATAACGCAGCCATGCAGCTCGTGCGGAATCCGCACCAGTTCGATGTGATCGTCACTTCCAACATATTCGGCGACATCCTTTCGGATCTGGCCAGCCAGATCACCGGTTCCATCGGCATGCTGCCCTCCGCCTCCATCGGCAGCCGCATCGGCCTGTACGAGCCGGTACACGGTTCGGCGCCCGATATCGCAGGAAAGTCTGTTGCCAACCCCTTGGCCGCTATTTTGTCCGTCGCGATGATGCTCAAGTACTCCTTCGGCCTGCACGAGGCGTCAGCGGCCATCGAGGACGCTGTTGCCAAGGTGCTGTACGAAGGCATCCGCACACCCGATATAGCAGTCAACGGGATATCCGTCACCACCAGGGACATGGGCGCGCACGTAGCCGCCTGCGTATCAGGCGCGTAAAACAGGACAGGGCCGGAGCATATTTCTTAATTGTCTCGGGTAAACAGGAAAAATGCATAAGTAAAGCCTGCTCATCAGAGGGCAGGCTTTAAATTCTTTATGAGGATTTGTTTGTGTTCTTTAACGCTTCGTTCACATCCTGGGCTGTGCTTAAAAGCTTGCGAACCGCTTCGCGTTTGCGCTTCTCGCGCTGTTCACGCCTGCTTTGAAGCACCTTATCCCGGTTATTTGCATAATACTGGCGTTTGGCTTGAACGATCCTTTCTTTATTGGCCTGGTAATAGCTGCGCTGGGCAGCTGTAATCCGTTCCTTATTCGCCGCATAGTATTTGTGCTGCGCTTCACGCTGTCTTTGTGCGGCTTTTGCAAGTTTAATCAGTTCATCTCTGGACATTTCCTCAACATCCATTCTTTTTAGCCACCCTCTTTCGTTTGCATAGCGCCCTTACGCATTCTCCTGACTAGCAAGGGGTTTTCATGCTATATAGAATATTGTATGTGCAAGGATACATCATGTGTGCCGGTAGAATGTTTAAACAAAATATTTGGAAAAAAATATTTCAATGATTTTAAACAGCTTTTCCTTTTTGTGAAATAAAGGAAACGCGAACAGGCACTAAGATTCGGTGAAAAGGCGTCCTGTAAATGTCATTTTTTTCCATTAA